>DUPB01000119.1 GCA_012838585.1 Bacteroidales bacterium | reverse complement strand
CTTATTTCGATGGAAACCGATTGGCGACTTCCTTGACTGATATATACATCCCAACCGCCTGATGCATTGATAGATGTAAAGCCTGACACGTCGATGTTTCGTTTCACGGTTCGGTTATTTTGCGCCGTAATGCATCCCATTGCCAAAACGACAAGGATAACTGTTGAAAGAAATTTTGTTTTCATTTTACTTATTTATTATTAATTGATAATTCTTCATTGTTCATTGTTCATTGCTAATTCGCTAACGCGCCTTTTCTGTCGTCTCTCGGCAAAGCTTGAGCAAGCTCAGCTCTCAACTTGAGAAAATTCGCTGACGCGCTTTTTCTGCTCTCATCCCTAAGAAAATTGTTCATTGCTAATTGTTAATTACTAATTGAGAATCAGTTTATCGTTATCGCCAAAGTTTTCGTATCCCGAGGTAATCACCCTCTCGCCCGGTGACAACCCTTCCAGTACTTCGTAAAATTGCGGATTTTGTTTCCCTATGCGGATATTGCGCTTGGTGGCGTAGCTGCCCGACTTATCAAGAACATAAACCCATTGTCCTCCCGTGGTTTGAAAGAAACCGCCACGTGGTAGCATTATTGCGTCTTGAGGTTGTCCCAGTTCCAGGTTGATATAGTATGTCTGCCCGGTACGAATATTCTCCGGTTTATCGCCGTCGAACACCATATCTATTCTAAACTGTCCCTGGCGAACCTCCGGGTATACCTTTCTTACCGTCAGGTTATACTTCTGCTCTTGCCTGTCGAATGTGCCGGCTAACCCGTGCCGAACCCGGTCGATATAGTGCTCATCAATCATGGCCTGCACCTTGTAGTTGGTCAGCACGTTTATCTGTCCTATACGAGTACCTCGTCCAATGCTCTGTCCTATCTCGGCATCCAGCATCCCCAGCTGTCCATCGACGGGAGCTTTCACGTTCAGATTCTCTAACCGTTCATACACCAGTTGCAACGTCATCCTCATTTTTACCAGGTCCGATTCAAGTTGCTGCATCTCGGTTACCATGATGAGCGAATCGTTTTGGGCTTTTTGGCGGTTTATTTTCTGCTCCTGAAGACTGTATTCGTAATCCTCTTTCGCTTGAAGGAAGGCTTCTCGGGCAACTAACTTATCATTGTAAAGAGATTGCTGCTGTTCGAAGTTCCGCTGCTTCTTCTGGATATCGTAGTGGGTTTGAAGCAACCTCCTGCGGGTCTCGATCATCTGGTTTTCGAAGTTCATGCGGGTTTGTCTTAGCATGTTCTCTTTCTGCGCCAGGTTGGATTCGCTTGACATGATATCCTGGTAGAGGGTGTTGTTTTCGAGACGAACAATCACATCGCCCGCTTTCACCATGGCGCCCTCTTCTATCAGTCGTTCGGTAACCCTGCCACCCTCTTCGGCATCGAGGTATATGGTGGAAATGGGTTCCACTTGCCCCGTTACACGTATGTAATCATTGAACTGTCCACGTGTAACCTCGCTAATGGTAATCTTATCGCTATCAACCTTGAGCGATCTCGTACCCGCGTTACGGAAAATCTGGAAGAGGAGAAATAGGAATAGCACCCCTCCCGCTATCCAAATGATATGCTTCCGTTGAAGACCCTTTTTCTTCTCTATTTTTCTGTCCATGTTGTCCATTGTCGTGCTCTGTTTATATGTTTGTATAATTGCTCATTGCTCATTGCCCATTGCTAATTGCTAATTGCTCATTCAGCTTCGCTGCCTTTTCTGTCGTCGCTCGGCAAAGTTTTACTACGCAACACTTTTGCTCGTCTTGGCAGAATCAGAGCACGCTCGTCTTCTGCTCACCGACTTAACGCAAAAGTTCAAGCAAGCTTGGCTCTGCTCTCACTCCTTAGAAAATTGTTCCACTTCCCCCATGTAATACCGGATGGTTGTGTCTTTAATTTTCAGTTGCAACAGCGTTCGCATCAGGTCGGCCTCGGCTTGCGCCAGCTGGTTTTTAGCCGTATAGAACTCTATAATGCTTATAAGACCCTGTTCGAGTTTCTTGTTGGCCACCGCGTATGCTTCTTGTAGCGCGTCTTTTTTTGCATTCAGCAGATCCCTCTCTTTCCGGAGCGATTGCAGTTGTTGCACATCTTCGTGTACCAGTTGATACAGCTTCTGTTTCTCCTCGAGCTGCCTATTAAACGCCATGGTGCGTTGCAAGTGCGCTCGTTTCACCTGTGTCATCCCGTTCCACTTGTTAAAAATGGGAATCTGTAAGCTTAGGTATATCGATTGCGCCATGTTTTGTTCCCATTGATTTTTAAATGGAACCGCACGTGTGGCACTATTTTCCGGATTTCCGGGATTTAAGTATTCCCGTCGGGAGTCGGCGTAGTTGGTGTATATTCCCGCACCCAGCGAGAGACGAGGCAGCAGTTCGCCCTTAGCTATTCTCAACTGCTTCTGCGCCGCGTCGGCATTAAAATCTGCCTGTTTGATCGAGGGCATATGTTGTAGTGCTGTGTTGTATATCAATTCGGGTATGGGTATCAGGTCTTCTGAAACTTCCAATTCCTCGTTGCTGACAGACAACTCTTCGTCAGGAGGGAAGTTCATCAGGTTTTTCAGGGCGAGCAGTGCTTGATCGTATTGGTTTCGTGCCACGAGGAGGTTATGCTGCTCACCTGCCTGTTGCGCTTTCATTTCCAGCAGGTTCGACTCGGCTTTAAGTCCCAACTCGATCAATCCCTCGGTTTTCTGCAGGTTGATAGCCGTGAGTTCCACCTGATTTTGCACGATCTCCTGCAGTCGGTTAAAGTAGAGCACATCGTAATACCGGTTCATTACCTCAAACGCGATTGCTATTTTTTGTTGTTTGGCATCCTCTTTTTTTATCAGCATCTGCATCCTTTGAAACTTCGCGCTGTTCAGCCGTGCAAACCCTCTAAAGAGGTCGAGTTGTGAATCGACGTAGAAGTTCATCGAGAAGAAATCCTGGTTGATAAAGGTGTTTGTCGTGGGATCGATGGAACGTCCATACATTTTATTGGCCGAACTTCCTCCCACCACGGCCGGTAGGAAAACGCGGTTCGACTGCAAATATTGTTCCCGGGCAATAGTTGCTTCGATATTGCTGTTCGCGTAGGTCAAGTTGTTTTCCAGCGCGTACGCTATGCATTGATTCAGACTCATTACCTGTGCGGAGGTTTGTCCAACAACCGTTAGAGCGAAAATCAAAACATAAAAAAGCTGTCTCATATCCATAGTTTATTACTCATTCAAAAATTGTTTCAATCTCGTCACTCTATTAAATTCAATTTTGGTGCCAAAATTGCAACGTGCTTATTATCAGCTGGATATACTTTTCTATTACAAGATGGAATGTAAAAATTTTAGACAGCGGGTGTCTGTTTCTTTTACAATCGGGCTAAGAATTGAAAGTTTCTTCCTATTTTTGTTTTTCCTTAAGTAAAAAGACAATGAAGGGTAGCCGAATTTTAATCGTCGATGATAACAGAAGCGTGCTCAACGCCTTGGAACTTTTACTGCAGCCGCTTTGCAAGGAGGTGGTCATGACGACCAACCCCAATCAGATTCCCTCCCTCTTAAGGGGGACTCATTTCGATGCTATTTTGCTTGATATGAATTTTTCTGCCGGGATCAATACCGGGAACGAGGGGATGTACTGGCTTAAACGGATATTGGAGCACGATCCCAACCACTCCGTGATCATGATTACCGCGTATGGCGACGTGGAGTTAGCGGTACGCGCCGTGAAAAAGGGGGCGGTGGATTTCGTGCTGAAGCCGTGGGACAACAGCAAGCTGATCACGACCGTCAACGCCGCCATCCAGTTGCAGGATTCGCGCGAGGAGGTGAAGTCGCTTAAGGAGAAGGAGCAAAACTTGAAGGCCGCGATGAAGCGAGAGCCGACGGTCATTATCGGCGAATCGCCCCGATTCAAGAGGGTGCTCGAGCTGGTGGCGAAGGTGGCGAAAACGGATGCCAACGTGCTCATTACCGGTGAGAACGGGACGGGCAAGGAGGTGATAGCCCGTGAACTGCATCGTCAATCGTTGCGGCATAATGAGGTGATGGTGAGCGTGGACATGGGGTCGCTATCGGAGACGTTGTTCGAGAGCGAGCTGTTTGGACACGTGCAAGGTGCGTTCACCGACGCGAAAGAGGATCGGGTGGGGAAGTTCGAGGTGGCCAAGGGGGGCACGTTGTTCATGGACGAGATTGCAAACCTCTCGCTACCCCTGCAAGCGAAGCTGCTTGCCGCCCTGCAAAACAGGGAGATCGTGAAGGTGGGATCGAACAAGAAAATTCCCATCGACATTCGGCTTGTCTGTGCCACCAATAGCGACCTGAACGTGCTGGTACGTGAGGGGCAGTTCCGGGAAGACCTGCTCTACCGGATTAACACGATTCAGGTGGAGATACCCCCGTTGCGAGAGCGGGTGGAAGATATCCCGTTGTTGGCCAATTTCTTCCTGGGTATCTACAGCGCGAAGTATAACAACCCGGGATTGAAGTTCGACAATGAGGTGATGGAGCAGATGAAGCGGTACGCCTGGCCGGGTAACGTGCGTGAACTGCAGCACGCGGTGGAGAAGGCGGTGATTCTTAGCGAGGGGGATACCCTTACCCAACACAACTTCATTTTTCCCG
>DUPB01000118.1 GCA_012838585.1 Bacteroidales bacterium | reverse complement strand
CGAAGATTTTCAGGCGCCTGAAGCTGCCGCTGAACGACAAGATGAAGTACACCCGGAAGATGGTTTCGCTGCACATGCGGCCCATGCAACTGGTGGAGGAGGAGGTGACCGACTCCGCGGTGAGGCGACTGCTGTTTGACGCGGGCGATGACATCGAGGACCTGATGACGCTATGCGAGGCCGATATCACCTCCAAGAACCCGGTCAAGGTACGTCGCTTTATCCACAACTTCCTGATCGTACGCCGGAAGCTGAAAGAGATCGAAGAGAAAGACCGGGTCAGGAACTTTCAACCCCCGGTGGATGGGAACGAGATCATGGAGCTGTTTAACCTACCGCCGGGACGGGAGGTGGGACTCCTGAAATCGGCCATTAAGGATGCGATTCTCGATGGGGTGATTCCCAACGAACGCGATGCCGCGTATCAATTCATGCTGGAGAAGGCAAAGGAGATGAACCTAACGCCCAATTAAGTTTTTTTGCCTTATTATTTCCTACTTAACCCCTTTTTCTGCGATAAATTTTATTACTTTGCAGGTTCATTTGGAAAAAGGCTTACAATCCCTATGGCAGGCAAAAGAAAATCAGGAATAAAGAAAATATCCTCCGTCCGCTTTTTAAACGCGAAGATCACCTCCACGATCAGCATTTCGTTGGTACTGGTGCTCCTGGGTATTACCCTCCTGATCCTTTTCATGGGGAACGGCTTGTCGAGGTTCGTCAAGGAGAACATGAGCTTCAACGTGATGCTTTCCTCCAACGTGAGCGATGCCGAAATCGCCCGTGTACGTAAGAAGATGGACGCGCAGCCGTTCGTGCTCTCGTCCCGCTATATCAGCAAGGAGGAGGCGAAAGAGCAGCTGATCAAGGATTTGGGGGAGGACCCGGAAGAGTTGCTGGGCTATAACCCGGCGCAAGACTGCATCGAGATCTTCTTGCATTCGGAGTACGCGAACAGCGACAGCATCGCCATGATTAACCAGGTAATCCGACAGGAGAACAACGTGGCCGACCTGCTATATCAACAGGAGGCCATCGACTTGATCAACGACAACCTCTCGAAGGTGATGGTGGTGCTGCTCGTTTTAGCGGCCGTGTTGCTCTTTATCTCGTTCACGCTCATCCGAAACACCATCCGGTTAAGCGTCTACGCGAAACGGTTCCTCATCAACACGATGAAGCTGGTAGGGGCGACCAGCGGATTCATCCGTAAGCCCTTCGTGGTGAACAATATCGTTACGGGTATCGTGGCCGGGGTGATTGCCGACCTGGTGATCCTCGGGCTGCTGCTCATCTTTAACAAGGAGTACGCCGATATCCGGCTGATCGTCTCGGACCTCTACCTAGTGATTACCTTTGTACTGGTTATCGTATTAGGCGTCGTGATCTCGATGATCGCTACCGCCTTCGCGGTGAACAGGTACCTGAAGATGGATTCGGACAACCTCTATTACGTGTAATTAATAAGCATTTAGATATGTCTCATAAAAGTTTTGCTTTAGGAAAAATAAACCTTATCATTTGCGCTGTTGCCGTGCTCCTGATTATCGTGGGCTTCGTGCTGATGGCGGGACCCGGCACCACTTTCGAGGGGGGCTTTGAGCCGGATATCTTTAGTGCCCGACGAATTAAAGTGGCACCCATCGTCTGCCTGGCAGGCTTCGTGCTGATGGTGGCCGGCATCCTGTACCCTTCGAAAGAGAAAACGGAAGAACCGGAGAAACCGAAGAAATAACCTTGCTCCATCCTTTCAAACTGTTCTGAATGAGTATTATCGAGGCAATTATCCTCGGGATCGTACAAGGATTAACGGAGTACCTCCCCGTGAGTAGCAGCGGGCACCTGACCATCGGATCCGCGCTGTTTGGCATCGATGCAGAGGAAAACCTCACCTTTGTCGTGGTGGTGCATATCGCCACGGTGTTTAGCACGCTAACCGTGCTGTGGAGCGAGGTGGTGGGACTTATCAAAGGGTTTTTCAAGGGCCTTTTCACCTGGAAGATGAACAGTGAAACCCGTTACGTGATCAACATCATCATCTCGATGATACCGATAGCCATTGTCGGGTTCTTCTTTAAAGAGCAGGTGGAGGCGGTCTTTAGCTCCGGTCTCCTCCTGGTAGGATGCATGCTGCTGCTGACAGCCTTTCTCTTGTCGTTCTCCTACTACTATCGTCCCCGCGAGAAAGAGACAATCGGAAAGTCGGATGCCCTGATCATCGGGATATCGCAAGCCATCGCGGTGATCCCGGGCTTGTCGCGATCGGGAACCACCATCGCTACCGGCTTGCTGCTGGGTAATAAGAAGGAACAGCTGGCACAATTCTCGTTTCTGATGGTCATTCCCCCCATTCTTGGGGAGGCGCTGCTGGACACCATCAAGATCGCGCAAGGAGGCGATGTGTTGGGAGGCATTCCGCCTGTTTCACTGATAGCGGGATTCGTGGCTGCCTTCGTGTCAGGAGCCATCGCTTGCAAGTGGATGATCAATATCGTGAAAAGGGGCAAGTTGATTTACTTTGCCATCTATTGCGCCGTAGTGGGAGTGGCCACGGTGCTATTCACACTCTTTTAGGACTGAGAGAATGGATTTTATAGGGGGAGAGGTTTTATACATCAATAAGCCCCTCACTTGGACATCGTTCAAGTTGGTGCGGGTGGTGCGGGCCAAGATTCGCCAGAGGCTGAAAGTTAAAAAGTTAAAGGTGGGTCACGCGGGTACGCTTGATCCGCTGGCCACCGGTGTGATGATCCTATGTACCGGGAAGAAGACCAAGCAGATTGAAGAATTGCAGGCCCTCACCAAAGAGTACGTCGCCGAGATCCTGTTGGGAGCTACCACCCCCTCGTATGACCTCGAGACAGAAATCGATGCACTTTACCCCGTTGAACATATCACGGAAGGGATGGTGAAGGAGGTGCTCAATCAGTTCATCGGCACTATAGAGCAGGTGCCTCCCGTATACTCGGCGGTGAAGGTCGATGGCAAACGGGCGTACCAGTATGCCCGCGAAAACGAGGAGATTGAACTAAAACCCAAATTATTGGTTATAGATAGTGTTGAGTTAATCGCTTGCGACCTTCCAAGGATAACGATCCGTGTAACGTGCAGCAAAGGTACCTATATCAGGGCATTGGCGAGGGATGTTGGCGAGGCACTCAACTCGGGAGCCCACCTGGTCGGCTTAACTCGCACGAGGATAGGGGAGGTTACACTGGATCACTGTCTGGAGATGGATGAGATGGATTCCTTTCTGGACAAGGCTATCTTTGGATAGGGACTGTTTGAGGAAACCGATCATGGGGGCAACATCAACGGTCACGGCAAGATCACGCTATAAATATTAATAAATACAGGATTTGAAACAGAGGATTACAAAAAGTATGAAGCTTTCGCAATTTAAATTTGATCTACCTGAGGAGCTCATCGCGAAGTACCCCACCAGACATCGCGATGAATCTCGATTAATGGTTGTACACAAGCATTCCGACAAGGTTGAACACCGTGTTTTCAAGGACGTACTGGACTATTTTAACACGAAGGATTTTTTTATCTTCAACGATACCATGGTGTTTCCTGCCCGCCTGTTCGGGAATAAGGAGAAAACGGGAGCGAAAATTGAAGTCTTCCTGTTGAGGGAGCTGAATCCCGATCAACACCTGTGGGATGTGCTGGTGAACCCAGCCAGGAAGATCAGAATTGGGAACAAGCTTTACTTCGGTGAAAACGAGGAGCTGGTGGCCGAGGTGATCGATAACACCACCTCGAGGGGCCGCACCTTGCGGTTTCTGTATGACGGGCCGTACGAGGAGTTTAAAGAGCAGTTGTTCCAGGTGGGTCAAACGCCCATCCCCGAGTATCTGGAGCGACCGGCGGAACCGGAGGACCTGGAACGCTACCAGAATATCTTCGCGAAGAATGAGGGAGCCGTAGTGGCTCCGGCCGCGGGGTTGCACTTCAGTCGTGAGCTGATGAAGCGGATGCAAATCAGGGATATCGAGTTTGGCTTCCTCACCCTGCATAACGGACTGGGGGCCTACCGGATGATCGACGTGGAGGACCTAACCAAGCATAAGATGGAGTCGGAACAGATGATCATCACGCAGGAGCTGTGCGACCAGGTGAACCGGGCAAAAGAGGGACAACATAACATCTGCGCCGTGGGCACATCCGTGTTGCGCGCCGTGGAGACCGCCGTGAGCACGGACGGGCAAATCAAGCCGAGGGAGGGATGGACCAACAAGTTCATTTTCCCACCATACGACTTCACGCTTACCAACAGCCTGATTTCCAACTTTCAACTGCCTTACTCCACGCTGTTGATGATGGTCTGCGCGTTTGGCGGTTACGAGCGGATAATGGACTTGTACCAATTGGCCATCAAGGAGAAATACCGGTTTGGCGCCTACGGCGATGCGATGCTGATTATCGATTGACCATGTGTGCAAATGAGATGACCGTCCACTTGGCGCTGGGCTCCAACCTGGGTGACCGGCAACGAAACATCGAGACGGCTTATAAACTAATTGAAGAGCGGGTGGGGAGGGTAACCTCCTCCTCCGCTTTTTATTTTTCCAAGCCGGTCGGCTTTGCATCGGAGCACGACTTCGTGAACTCCGCGTGCGAGGTAAGAACCGACCTGAATGCGGAGGAGCTCTTAGAGGCAATTCAAGGAATCGAGCGGGATATGGGGAGGGTTCAGAAGAGCGATTCGGGCGGCTACGCTGACCGGATTATCGATATCGATTGGATTTTGGCGGGTGAGCGGGTCATCAACACCCCCCGACTGGTGGTCCCTCATCCACGGATGCATGAACGGGACTTCGTCCTCCTCCCCATGAACGAGATCGCGCCCAACGCGATCCACCCGTTGTTGCAAAAGAGCGTTCGGGAGTTAACGGAGGAGTTAAGTTCTGATAATGCTATCAGGGACTTAACATAGGAACAGGTTGTAACATTACTCTCTGGAACTTATCACTTTTTCATCTATTTTTGTAGTACCGGACAAAAAAGAGTGACTGCATTATGGCTGTTTTTGGAAAAGGGTACGACCATTTTTTAGGTTACGCGTTAAGCGGGGGTGGTGCCAAGGGCTTCGCGCACCTTGGCGCCTTGAAGGTGTTGGAGAAATGTGGCTTGAAACCCGACGTGATCGCCGGTACGAGTGCCGGCTCACTGGCGGGTGTGTTCTACGCGGATGGTTACCACCCTGAAGAGATTCTCGAACTTTTCCGTGAGAAGGAGTTTCGGGAGTTCGCGGAGTTAGCCATTCCCAAAACGGGACTCTTTAAAAGCACCGGAGTGCACGGTTTTCTCAAGAAGAACTTGAGGGCACGTAGTTTCGAAGAGCTGCAGGTTCCTTTTTACGCGGTAGCTACCGATTGGAATAGGGCGCAGACCGTGATCTTCTCGGAAGGTGATGATCTGGTAGACGCGGTGGTCGCCTCCTGTTCGGTTCCCGTCGTCTTTCAACCGCAATACATTCACGGTGTGCCTTACGTGGACGGGGGACTGCTTAAGAACTTCCCGGTTACGGTAATTCGCGAACAGTGCAGGTACGTGATCGGCGTGAATGTGGCCCCCATCATCCCGGTGGCCGAGAAGGATACCATCCGAACCATGGCCGAACGGACCTTCAACCTGATGTCCAACGCCAATACCCTCATCGATAAAAGCTACTGCGATATCTTGATTGAGACAAAAGGGGTGGAGCGGTACGCCATGTTCGACCTGAATAACATGGACAAGATTACCGAGACAGGGTATTACCACGCGGCTATCAAGATGAGCGAGAAGGAGTCATGGAGTATCGTAGAAAAATGTCATAAACACTACCAGCGGCAAGAGAAGGTGAGAAGGCATGTCCAACGACTTCGCTCATTTCACTCAACCCAGTCAACCCCCGATTGAATGAATTTAACTCAATCAACAAGGATGCAAAACGAAAAGCTGTTTATTTATCAACTGTTGCCCCGACTATTTGGCAATCAAACCCCCACCAATAAACAGAATGGGAATTTGGAAGAGAATGGGTGTGGCAAGTTCAACGATATAACGATGACCCTGCTGAAGAAGCTCATGGATAGCGGGTACACGCACGTCTGGTACATTGGCGTGTTGGCCCATGCTTCTGCCACTGATTATACAGCCCACGGCATTCCCAGGCAGAGCCCGGAAATCGTTAAGGGAAAGGCAGGTTCACCCTACGCGGTGAGGGATTATTACGATGTGGACCCGGACCTGGCGGAAGATGTGCCCAACCGTATGAAAGAGTTCGAGGAACTGGTGGCACGCACACATGCCGCGGGATTGAAGGTGATTATCGATAACGTGCCCAACCACGTGGCAAGGGAGTACCGGTCAATCGGAAAGCCCGATGGCGCAAAAGATTTCGGGGAGGGCGACGATACAACGGTCGCCTTCGCGCCCCACAACAACTTCTATTACCTGCCGGGGCAGGAGCTGGAAATTTCGTTCCGCGATAGCGACTACCGGGAGTTCCCCGCTAAGGCGACGGGCAACGACTGTTTCACGAACCAACCCTCCATCAACGATTGGTACGAGACGGTGAAATTGAATTACGGGGTGGACTACCTTGATAACCGCGTTACCCATTTCGACCCTATACCAGATACTTGGCTGAAGATGAGGGATATATTTATGTTCTGGGCAGAGAAAAAGGTAGATGGTTTCCGGTGCGACATGGCCGAAATGGTGCCTCTCGCGTTTTGGCGCTGGTTGATCCCGCAGGTGAAAAAGCGGTTCCCCGGTACCCTTTTCATTGCCGAGATCTATAACCAGGCGACGTACAGGGACTTTTTAGGTGCGAATGGCTTTGATTACCTGTATGATAAGGTGGGTCTCTACGACACGGTGCGTGATGTGGCATGTGGCCACCGTCCCGCTTCCGATATTTCGTTTGCCTTAAACAGGGTGGGGGATATCCAGGAGAGGATGTTGAACTTCCTGGAAAACCACGATGAGCAAAGGGTGGCATCGGACTTTTTCTTGGGCGATGGCTGGAAAGCACGTGCCGCCATGGTGGTCACGGCATGCGTCAATCGCAACCCGGTGATGATCTACGCGGGACAAGAGCTGGGCGAACAGGGGATGGATGAGGAGGGGTTCAGCGGGAGGGATGGACGTACCACCATCTTCGATTACTGGTCGCTGGATACCTTACGGCGATGGAACAACGGGGGGAGTTGGGATGATGCCCTGTTGAGTCCTGAAGAGGTGCGACTCAAGGAGTTTTATAGCCGGTTAATTTGCTTGTGCAACCAGGAAGAGGCGCTCTCCTCCGGGCTGTTTTATGATCTTATGCCGCCCAACTATCCTAACGAAGCGTATGACTCCACCTCGGTCTTCTCTTTCTTGAGGGGGAACGGTACACGGTTGTTGTTGATCATGGCAAACTTTAGCGATCGAGATCAATCAGCCTCCATCATTATTCCACCTCACGCGTACCGGTTTTTTAACCGGGAATCGTGCATGGAGAAAGAAGCCAAGTTAACCCCCTTGCTAGGGAAGGACGGCGAAACAGTGCTCTTCCGTTCAACGGAGGCGGCAAAGGTGATGCTCCGTGCACATGATGGGGAGATATTCGAGATTTCTTTCACCTAAAAGTTCATTAATGAACATTATTTTGTATTTTTGTAGAAACGTTAATAATTAAATTACCATGCAGGATAGACCGTTTAAAGTTTTTTCAGGGACCAAGTCACGTTACTTTGCAGAAAAGGTGTGCGCTAGTTTAGAATGTCCACTTGGGAACATGATTATTGAACATTTTGCCGATGGCGAGTTTTCCGTCTCCTACGAGGAGTCGATACGAGGAAAACAGGTGTTCTTGATTCAATCTACCTTTCCCAATTCCGACAACCTGATGGAGTTGTTGTTGATGATTGACGCGGCCAAGCGCGCTTCCGCGAAATCCATCGTGGCCGTTATACCCTACTTTGGCTGGGCAAGGCAGGACAGGAAGGATAAGCCACGGGTAAGTATCGGGGCTAAGTTAATCGCTGACATGTTGAGCGCGGCCGGTATAAACCGACTGATAACCATGGATTTGCACGCTGACCAGATACAAGGCTTCTTCGATGTGCCGGTAGATCACCTCTACGCGTCCCGGGTTTTCGTGGATTACTTGAACGAGTTGCGGGAGGAATCCAACAATTTGGTCATCGCTGCTCCCGACGTGGGAGGCACCAAACGCGCCAGCGCGTATTCAAAATACTTAGGGTGCCCTATGGTTATCTGCTATAAGATTCGGAAGAAGGCCAACGTGGTTTCGGACATGCAGATTATTGGCGACGTGGAGGGGATGGACGTGCTGCTGATCGACGATATCGTGGATACGGCCGGTACCATCACGAAAGCGGCCGACCTGCTAACGGCGAATGGTGCCAACTCGGTACGGGCCATTGCCAGCCACGCCGTGATGTCGGATCCCGCATCGGAAAGGGTCAACAATTCGAGCCTGAAGGAGATCATCTTTACCGACAGCATCCCCTATTCGAAAAAATCGGAAAAGGTGAAGATCCTTTCTGTTGCACCCATGTTCGCAGAATCGATCATGCGGGTCTGCAATAACGAATCTATTAGCTCCCTTTACGTGATTTAGGAGTCAATTCGTTTCATCTCTTTTTGAGAACAAGATTGACCGTAGTTGTGTCTAACCATAAAAAACACGAAACAAATGACAGAACCGACGTCAACAAATTATCCTAATGTAGCTCAGAGTTTTGGAATTACTGGGATTGTTATATTAGGAGTGCTATTGTTTAGTCCACTATATTTAATGTTAGGCAAATTAATTGGAAATGATGCCTCAATGTTAATCTATTATCTTTTGGCAATAGGAATCCCTTTCTGGATTGTTTATTCAATTAGAAAAAGGAAGACCAATAACCCATCATTTAATTTTACTATTGAAAATAAGAGAATAGTTCTATGGTTAATTATCGGATCGATTGTTTTGCTTTTGGGAGTAATCTCACCAATTGGGAATTTAATACCCATGCCAGAAAACATAAAAAAAGCATTTATGGATTTCGGTAGCCAGACTGGATTTTTTGCTTTTTTATTAGTAGTAATTGCTGCTCCAATTTTAGAGGAATTGATATTTAGAGGGATAATCTTAGACGGCTTGTTAAAGAAATATTCTCCAATAAAATCAATCTTGATCTCTAGTTTACTATTTGGATTGGTACACTTGAACCCTTGGCAATTTATAACTGGATTAATAATAGGGGTTTTTTCGGGATGGGTTTATTACAGAACCAGAAGTTTATCGTTTTCTATTATAATTCATGCCACGGCAAATTTGAGTGGATTCTTAACGAGATTCATTATAGATACTGATTCTTCAATAGGTAATCTCGTACCAGATAGTGTGTTGTCAAATTTATTCTTAGTGATTGTAAGTTCGATCTTAGTGGCAGTTTGCATTTACTTTTTACGAAAGGAATTTGAAAGAGTAAAAGACAAAAATGGCAGTACACAACACACGTAATAAGAAATTGCCGTATCAGTAGGTGTTCCAAAGCTCGTTAATCATTGTAGCGGAAGATTAACCGTTCGCAACGGCAACTTTTCATGCCTAAATCGTTACCGGGCTAAAAACTCTTTTTCACGTCACCTGGCTTGCATTTATTAACAATCATGGAATTTTTCCCCACTTTTCGTTTTTTACCGAGAAAATCAGGGAGTATGACACTAATTTTTATAGGTTTGTGGAACTACTATTGTTAAACTAATATTTTTGTTATGGCTTATAAAATTGAAGAGATTGAAGGTATTGGTCCCGTGTATGGAGAGAAGTTAAGAGCCGCTGGCTTGAACAAGGTCGATGAGTTGCTTGAGAAGTGCGCCGCGAAAGCGGGTAGGGTAGCCCTTGCCGCGGAGACCGGTATCGATGAGAAGTTGATCCTGAAGTGGACCAGCCACGCGGACCTGTTCCGTATACCTGGTGTGGGGCCCCAGTTCTCAGAACTGCTGGAGGCAGCCGGTGTAGACACCGTGAAGGAGATGCGCAACAGGAACCCCGAAAACCTGTATGTCAAGATTCAAGAGGTGAACGAAGAGAAGAAGTTGGTTCGTCGCTTACCTTCACAAGATCAGGTGGCGGAAATGATTGCCGAAGCGGGCAAACTGGAACCGAAAATGACCTATTAGCAGTGTAAGAAGACTTGATTTTTGAGAGGGAGAAGCCATTTTTGATAGACTTCTCCTTTTTTCTGTCCTAAAATCTGAATAATATACGCCTGCGTGGCAGGATTTTAGGCAAAAGCGTGTTTTTCAGTGATGGCTTGCAACAGTCCCTCGACCGCATCTTCAAGAAGGTCAAGTACCAACTCGAACCCCGATGCGCCACCATAATAGGGGTCGGGAACTTGATCGTGACTGTACCGTTGCGAAAAATCGGTCATCATATGGATCTTGTCCAGTTGCTCTTTGGTAGAAGCCAGCGACTTCACGTTGGTGTAGTTGCTGCTGTCCATCACGATGATATAATCAAATCTATCGAGATCACTCTTCCGGAACTGGCGTGCCCGGCTGTTAAAATCGTAGTCTCTTTTGGCACCATGCGCCCGCATGCGTTCATCCGGCAGGTCGCCTTCGTGCCACCCGGAGGTGCCGGCGGACTCCACCTCGATGAAATCCTCCAGCTCATTTTCCTCCACCAATTGTTTCATGATGCCCTCGGCAGCCGGTGAGCGGCATATGTTCCCTAGGCATACGAAAAGTATACGAACTTTCTTACCTTCTGTTTTATTTGGATGTATATTGGGATGTCTCATTTTTTATGATAACCTTAACAATTTTCCGCAAAGATAGTGGAATTACACGAAGTCCCCAAACTATTCGCTGGTGAATCATTTTTAATTATTTGCTTATCTTCGCGGTTTGGAACTGTTATAGTATTAGATGACCATCCAACTGTTGTTGCCATGCCGAAGGAGAAGGGGGACCTTGAGCTAAAAAGGAGCAAGGTGACCCGCTTATTGTACGCGATAGGGGGTACTGTCTCGCTGGGGTTGGCTATGCTGGGCATCGTGGTACCGGGTCTCCCGGTTACCCCGTTTGCCCTGCTATCGGCGTTCCTTTACGCGAAGAGCTCCAAACGGATGTATGATTGGCTGTTAAATAACCGGGTGCTGGGCCCTAGAATAAAGAATTACCAACGCCGGAAAGGGTTGACCCGAAAAGGGAAAGCCGGGGTTATCGCTGTCATGTCGCTCATGGTGCTCTTCTCATCGTTCGTGGTTATCCGCGATAACCTTACCGTCAGGGTGATTATCCTTTCTCTGGGGGTTATCGGGTCGCTGGTGGTGTGGTTTGTCGTACCAACGGCACGAGAGGAGTGATTCCGGTATTAGTAAGAGACCCCCTACTTGTCTTTATACGAGCAGTAAAGCTACCCGAATAGGCAATTAAACCCGAAAGTACGCGAAGTAATGTTTTTCTACCCTCTTCGATAGTAGCTCGATATTGAGCATATCGGAAGCTTTGGAGATATCTTTCACCGTACCATCCTTATAGAGGATCCCGATACTGTCATCCTCTTTATTGTACATGTCGGTTGCCATGCAATCCGATGCCAGGAAGTAACCGGCTTCATGTTCAGAAACGTTGAACTTCCGCGTGTAATATTCCAGCTGCCGTTTAACCCTCTCTGGTTCAACCTCCTCTTCCGTGATCTCGATTTTGAAGAGCTTCCGGTTAATCATTCCCTCGCTCAACAGCTGAAGGACGGTGTCGCCGTGTGATGCCCATACTTTTAGGGCCGACCAGAGGTCGTTGTCATCAAGGAGGGCGAAGTGCTGCAACGCTTCACCGTGGTTCTCGAAGTCGGCCAGGGTGGTTTCGTTCCGCAGGAAGTAGGATAGGGCGGGGGAGGCAAAGAGACGTTCTCCATTCGTGCTCAGCTCCTTGGCTCGTTTGAGCGTGTTGATCATCATCTTCTCCGCGGCGACCGCGGTTTTGTGGAGGTAGACCTGCCAGAACATCAACCGCCTCGACATCAAGAAGTTCTCTATGGAGTAGATCCCTTTTGACTCGACCACCAGTTGGTCGTCCTTCACGTCGAGCATCTTGATGATGCGTGCCGAACCGATATTCCCTTCGCTGACACCGGTGAAGAAGCTGTCGCGCCGCAGGTAGTCAAGGCGGTCCATATCCAGCTGACCACTCACCAGTTGATGGAGGAACCGTTTGGGGTAGTTGTTGGTAAAGATATCGATGGTGGTTTGCAATGCCCCGTTCCACTCCGCGTTCATCTGTTTCATCAGGAGGAGCGATAGGGTCTCGTGCTGAACGTGTGTTACCAGCGTGTGTTCCAACACGTGGGAAAAGGGGCCGTGTCCGATATCGTGCATCAGGATGGCTGCCAGCGCCCCGTTTCTCTCCTCCTCGGTGATCTCGTGCCCTTTCTCCTTGAGTATCTTCAACGCTTCACCCATCAAGAACATGGCCCCGAGGGAGTGGTGGAAGCGGGTGTGTTGCGCACCAGGATAGACGAATGATGTCAGTCCCAGCTGCCGGATGCGGTTAAGGCGCTGGAGAAAGGGGTGTTGGAGGATGTTGTACACGAAGTCATTCGGTATGGTGATGAAACCGAATACCGGGTCGTTGATGATTTTTCGTTTCAGGGGCATGGTTCAAGTACTTTCAATGTTTGTTTTGTTGTCAGTCTGACATACGTTTCTGGCAAACGTTGGTAAGGGCAAAAAAAATGTATTTGTAACGTTAGAGGTACTTATGCAACATCGCTTGCATCTCTTTCTGCAACTTGGCCGCCTCCTCCGCTGCCGCCTGTGCGAATCCTGCCCCTTGATCGGCGTAGATGATTGCCCTGGAGGAGTTGACCAGCAGTCCGCACTCCCGGTTCATCCCGTATCGGCACACCTCTTCAAGGGAGCCGCCCTGTGCACCTACACCCGGGACCAGCAGGAAGTGGTGGGGCGCGATCTTCCGCACCTCTTTAAACCGCTCTCCTTGGGTGGCTCCCACCACGTACATCATCTGCTCGTTAGATGCCCACTCTTGGGATACGCGCAGCACTTTCTCGAAGAGCCGTTCGCCGTTCACATCGGCGGTCAGCTGAAAGTCAAGTGACCCCTTATTGCTGGTGAGGGCTAGCAGTACCACCCACCACCCCGGTTGATTCAGGAACGGCTTCACGCTGTCTTCACCCATGTAGGGAGCTACCGTCACCGCGTCAGCCTTCAGCGTCTCGAAGAAGGTTCGGGCATACATCTCGCTCGTGTTGCCAATATCGCCCCGTTTGGCGTCGGCAATGATAAACTGCTCGGGGTAGCGTTGGCGGATATAGGCTATACTTTTTTCCAGTGACATCCACCCCGCGGTTCCCTCGCTCTCGTAAAAGGCGAGGTTGGGTTTGAAAGCCACGCAGTAGGGTGCGGTAGCATCGATAATCGCCTTGTTGAACTCGTAAATGGGATCCTCCATCTCCAAGAGGTGCCGAGGTATCTTTTGGCTATCGGTATCCAACCCCACGCAGAGGAAAGATTGTTTCTGTTTTACCTGTTCAAATAGTTCAAGCTTGGTCATACTCGTTTGGTAAAATAGGGTCTTTTATATGGCATATTGCTAAAAAACAGCGTGTTTTGAATAAAAGCGTAACAAATACTATAGGTTTACAGTTTCGTTTCTTTCATTTTTTCGGCGTTTTCGGTCACCATGAGCCGATCGATTACCTCTTGAATTTCCCCGTTCATGAACGCGGGAAGGTTGTAGATGGTGTAGTTGATACGGTGGTCGGTGATGCGCCCCTGCGGATAGTTATAGGTGCGAATTTTAGCCGAGCGGTCGCCCGTGGATACCATTGTCCTCCTCCGGGAGGCGATATCGCCTTGACGCTTGGTGACTTCCATATCGTACAGTCGGGCCCGCAACATCTGCATGGCCGTCTCCCTATTTTTCAGCTGCGACCGTCCCTCTTGGCAGACCACCACGATCCCCGTTGGCCTATGGGTGAGTTGCACCTTGGTCTCCACCTTGTTCACGTGCTGTCCACCGGCACCGCTTGAGCGCGCGGTCTGAAAGTCGATATCGGCGGGGTTGAGATCCACGTCGAACTCCTCCGCCTCGGGTAACACAGCCACCGTGGCTGCCGAGGTATGCACACGCCCTTGCGTTTCGGTCTGGGGTACCCGTTGCACCCGGTGTACCCCGGATTCATACTTCAACGTTCCATACACGTCGCTCCCGGTTACAGTAAAGATAATCTCTTTATAGCCGCCAGCCGTCCCTTCGGTGTAGCCAACCACCTCCGTGCTCCACCCTTTACCCTCGCAATAGCGGGTATACATCTTATAGAGGTCGCCCGCGAAGATGGAAGCTTCATCACCCCCGGTACCGGCACGTATCTCCATTACCGCGTTTTTGGCATCTTCAGGATCGGCAGGAATGAGCAACAGCTTGATCTCCTCCTCAAGTTCAGGAATCCTGTCGCTGTGCAGTGTCAGCTCATCTTGGGCCAGTTGCCGCAGGTCAGCATCCGATTCGTTTTCCAGAATGCTCTTGGCCTCGGCAATGCTGTCAAGGGCCAATTTGTATTCGTTACGTGCCTCAACGATCTTCTGAAGATCGCTATACTCCTTGTTCAGCTTCACGTACCGATCCATATCGGCAATCACGGAGGGATCCGCGATCAGCGTGCCCACCTCTTCGAAACGGGCGACCAAGTGTTCCAATTTGTCTAACAATGAATTTTCTGACATCTTCTTGTAGTTGTTTTGGGCGACGGCAAGCTTTTTCTTATAGCAACTGGCACAGTGAATGATTCTTGCATGAGAACGGTTTAAAAATAACTGAACTGCCCCTGTTCACCCTCGATACGCACCTCTTTTTTGTCCGACTTTTCAACGTGTCCCACGATTTGCGCATCCACGTTAAACGAACGAGAGATATCGATGACCTGCTGGGCATAAGCCTCGGGCAGGTACAGCTCCATACGGTGCCCCATGTTGAATACCCGGTACATCTCTTTCCAGTCGGTCTGCGACTGCTCCTGGATAAGTTGAAAGAGCGGAGGGGTTGGGAACAGGTTGTTTTTAACCGCCCGCAATCCATCCTTTAAAAAGTGCAACACCTTGGTTTGCGCACCTCCGGAACAGTGAACCATCCCGTTAATTATTTCTCTTAATTCCTTTAGTATCAGTGATATAATGGGCGCATAGGTGCGGGTGGGGGATAGTACCAGCTTCCCGGCATCCACACCCAGCCCTTCGATTATCTCCGTCAACTTCAGGTTGCCGGAATAGATCAAGTGCTCCGGGATGGATGGGTCGTAACTTTCCGGGTATTTTTTTGCCAGATAGTGTGCGAACAGGTCGTGTCGCGCCGAGGTGAGCCCGTTGCTGCCCATCCCGCCGTTGTACTCCTTCTCGTAGGTGGCTTGTCCCGATGAAGAGAGTCCAACGATCACGTCACCCGCCTGTATGCGGGCGTTATCGATCACGTCGGCACGCCGCATCCTGCAGGTCACCGTGCTATCCACGATGATGGTGCGTACCAGGTCACCCACGTCGGCAGTCTCACCGCCGGTGGGGTAGACACGCACGCCCATAGCCGTCAGCTCTTCGCATAACTCGTTGGTCCCGTTGATAATAGCTGCAATTACCTCACCTGGGATCAGGTTTTTATTGCGACCAATGGTGGAAGAAACCAAGATGTTGTTAGTGGCACCCACGCAAAGCAGGTCGTCCACGTTCATAATCAGCGCATCTTGCGCGATCCCTTTCCAAACCGACAGGTCGCCCGTCTCTTTCCAGTAGACGTAGGCAAGCGATGATTTCGTACCGGCACCGTCCGCGTGCATCACGTTGCAATAGGCCGCGTCATTCCCGAGGTAATCCGGGATAATCTTACAGAAGGCATTGGGATACAAGCCCTTATCGCTGTTTTTAATCGCCGCGTGTACCTCTTCTTTCGTCGCGGAAACACCGCGCTGGTCATATCGTTGGGTAGTTGCCATACCTGTTTATCTACAATTGATCTCTGATTCCGGGTGTACAGCGCATCGTACCACTTGCGTTTGTACATTACCTATACTTTCGCATGTAACTGTTTCATCGCTTTCAAGCTCGATTGGCGTAAATAACATGTGAAAGTTCAATATATTATACATTGATGCTCTATAAGGAGATATTTTCCTGATGCACAAAAATACAAAAAAAGATCGGAATACGCACTTGATTGAACCTTATGTAGTACGTTATCTGCATTTGTAGGTTATCCGCATTGGAATCTATACATTAAAACAAATTTTCAGGAGGTTAATGATTTACTTGAAAGGATAGCCCAGGAAAGTCCTATAATTACTATTATGTTTAATTGGATGCGTGGAGGGATTTTGCCTGTTTCTCGCCTATTTCTGGACGAGACACTAAAGGTATTAAAATATGCGAGAGAAACAGCATTTAGGCTATTTCCCTCGCGTGCAGTCCAACTTGGTTATAAAGCGGATGTTTATTAGGATCTCGTTACTTCAGTTCTTCAGGAAGTTGATTCTCGATCGATTCTAGTTCCGTTGACTTGTCTACCCCAAGTACACTTAAGTTATAGTATACATTCCTAAGGAGCAACAGCGCATTGTTAATCTCACTTTGTGATGCACTGCGTTCTTTGAGCAGCTTATCCAGTTTTTCCAGCAGCGGAAGCGATAATTCGTAAAAATGCACAATCTTTTTGTCGTTTTCCACCTGCTGTTGCCTATTTGTCAATGATGCTGTCACATCTTTCAAATCCTGCGCTTGGATAATATAATTCCTAGCCAGGTGTTCCAGTCCCCTTTCACAATTGGCATCCGATTCAAGCGCTTTCTTGTATTCAGCTTCCGCACCTACGAAATCACCATTTTGAGCTATTAAGGCACCTTTCACGCTGTATAGGTCACAACCATTTGAGGGGTCGTTTTCTATAGCCTGGTCAAGGTATTGAATGGCTTTATCACCCTCACCACTACGAATGAAGATGTTCGCGAGATTCGTGACAAAGTAGTTACTTGAGGGGAATTTTTGTGCTCCCAACTCAAGTGCCCGCTGGTAGTTAGCTGAATCGCCCATGTTTATGTACTCGGTGGCCATCAACTCGTACAGGGCACTCTCCTCGAATGTGCTATTTTCAATGAAAGGCTCGTTTATCGCCCGCTCTATCATTTTTAGCGTTCGCTCGTTGTCTTTGGACTGGATGGCGCTGATGATGGCGTAGTACTTGATGGTTTGGAAGGTGCTATCCAGCACGAACGCATCTTTTTGGCCATCATAAAGGGGCAACGTGGGAATATTCCAGTACACTTCAAAGAAGTCGGCAGCCTTTTTATGGTCTCCCTGCTCACTGTAGTAGACCCCCCCATTGATGTAATACGGGTGGTTGGCTTTCAGGATACTGGCTATATCCTTGCGATACCTATTCCGGACACGACCCTTTTCATCAGGAATCTCCGATAGTGAATCGGCCTTAAGGTATGGCAGGTAGCACTCCATCAGACCATCGAACATCACCTTTTCGTTAGGTCCCTGCCCCAGCACCGCCTTGGCGTGCTCGTTATCAAACGCCTTGTTGCCAATGTCGCCCATCACCTTCCACGTTTCGGGGTTCGTTGCCGTCTCTTCATTGGAGGCGGCTTGCTGAATTAGAGTGCGTGCTTCATTCAAATCGTCCCTTCCATAGGCTCTTTTGGCGTCTCTAAGTGCCGACTTTTGCGCGAAGAGGGCGCCTGTAGCGAAAAGGGCCATCATACTAAGGAGTAAAATTCTTCTCATTGTATTCATGTTTTAATTGTTTGATAAATTCTAGTTACGGTTTAACGTTATAGCATCTCTTTCGCTCGCACGTGTTGCGATTACTATATTAAGACTTCTAATAATTAAAAAGTTTAATTCACGTTCTCATCGGTATTCACTTCACCACTCATTTCAGCGTCGTTCACATCACCGCTTTTCTCATCATTCTCGTACTCTTCCACGTTTACATCATCGTCATCTTCTCCATTATCTTCAGCGTTCACCTTGCAAACAGATGCGATCTCATCGTTTCTTTTTTCCAAGTTAATCAAGCGGACCCCCTGCGTTACGCGTCCCATGATGCGAATATCGGAAATTTTTACGCGTATCGTTATGCCTGATTTGTTAATTATCATTAAATCATTGTCGTCCGTTACACTTTTGATGGCCACCAACTTACCCGTCTTGTCGGTAATGTTGATGGTTTTAACCCCTTTACCGCCTCGACGCGTGATCCGATACACCGGTTCACCATCCTCGTCATTCAGCATGGTTCGTTTACCGTACCCCTGTTCGGATACGACTAGGATGGTGTTATCCGACTCCGGATCCATGCAAATCATACCTATCACGGCGTCCTCCCCGTCATCGTCCAACGTTATCCCTTTCACCCCGCTAGCGGTACGCCCCATGGGACGAACGTCCTCTTCATCGAAGCGAATCGCTCGTCCATTGCGGTTGGCCAGGATCACGTGCTTCTTTCCATCGGTCAACCGTACGGATATTACCTGGTCGTCATCGCGCAGGGTAATCGCGATCACGCCGTTTTGTCGGGGCCTGGAGTAGGCTTCGAGCAGCGTCTTTTTCACCACCCCGTTGCGCGTGCAGAACAGCAGGTAATTGGAATTGATATACTCCTCATCCTGAAGGTCTTCTACCCGTACGAACGCGGTTACCGAATCGTCTGAATCGATGTTTAATAGGTTCTGGATTGCCCTTCCCTTCGAGTTCTTGGTTCCTTCCGGTATCTTGAATACCCGTAGCCAGTAACATTTCCCTTTTTGGGTGAAGAAGAGCATGTAGTTGTGGTTGGTGGCCGGGTAGATGTACTCCACGAAGTCCTCATCGCGGGTATCGGTACCGCGGGCTCCTACCCCACCCCTGTTTTGCGTTTGGAACTCCGATAGGGCGGTTCGCTTGATGTACCCCATGTGCGAGATGGTGATTACCATCTCGTCATCGGCGTAAAAGTCTTCGGCGTTCATCTCCTCGGCTGAAAAGATGATCTCCGAGCGGCGCTCATCGCCATACTTATCGCGCACCTCGATCAGCTCATCCTTAATTACCTGCATCCGAAGCTCCTCATTGGTGAGGATCTCGTTTAAGTAGGCGATAAGCTTCTGAATCTCTTCGAATTCTGCGTGCAGCTTCTCCTGCTCCAAGCCGGTCAACTGGCGGAGGCGCATCTCCACGATGGCACGGGCCTGTATTTCAGACAGTTCGAAGCGTTCCATCAGTCGTTGGATGGCCATTTGGGGTGTGGACGATCCCCGGATGATGGCGATTACCTCGTCGATGTTGTCAGATGCGATGATGAGCCCCTCCAGGATATGGGCACGCTCCTCGGCTTTGCGCAGGTCGAATCGCGTGCGGCGGATTACAACGTCGATACGGTGTTCCACGAACAGCTCGATCATTCTCTTGAGGTTCAGCATCTCGGGACGGCCGTTCACCAGGGCGATGTTGTTTACACTAAACGAAGATTGCAGCGCGGTGAGCTTGTAGAGCATGTTTAGCACGATGCTCGCGTTGGCGTCGCGCTTGATGTCCACCACAATTCGCATGCCCTCGCGATCTGACTCGTCGTTCACGTTAGAGATACCCTCAATTTTTTTATCCGACACCAGGTCGGCGATACTTTTGATTAAATCGGCTTTATTCACCAGGTAGGGTATCTCCGAGATGATAATTTTATCGTGGGACTTATCCGATTCAATCTCGGCTTTCCCGCGCATCACCACGCGTCCCCTACCCGTTTCGAACGCCTCCTCTACCCCTTGATAACCGTAGATGTAAGCGCCCGTTGGGAAGTCGGGGGCTTTGATATAATGCATTAACCCCTTGGTATCTATATCTTTATTATCAATATACGCGATAATCCCGTTGATGCACTCGGTAAGGTTGTGTGGGGCGATATTGGTAGCCATACCCACGGCGATACCCGAAGATCCGTTAATAAGCAGGTTGGGAATGCGTGTGGGCAAAACGGTAGGCTCTTGCAGCGTATCATCGAAGTTAAGTTGAAAGTCGACGGTCTCCTTATCGATATCGCGCAACATCTCCTCGGCCAACTTGTTGAGCCGGGCTTCGGTGTACCGCATGGCCGCGGGGCTGTCGCCATCCACGCTCCCCATGTTGCCCTGTCCATCCACCAAGGGGTAGCGCATGCTCCAGTCTTGCGCCAAGCGAACCATCGCGTTGTATACCGATGAGTCGCCGTGCGGGTGAAATTTACCCAGCACCTCCCCCACGATACGGGCTGATTTCTTGTGGGGCTTATCAGCGGTGTTGCCCAATTCTGACATCCCGTACAGGATGCGCCGGTGAACCGGTTTAAAACCATCCCGCACGTCGGGTAACGCGCGGGAGACGATAACGGACATCGAGTAATCGATGTACGACGATTTCATTTCATCTTCGATGTTAATCTTGATGATTCTGTCTTCCTGATCAATCATTGTAAACGTGATAATTCTCTTCCAAAAAAACCTACCCTGTTAATTATCAGGCAGGTGAGAAACCAATACCCTGGTACCGTTTCAAACTACTAAGATACGGCTTTTCTTCGGTTTTATCAACAAAAAACGGAAGAAAAAACCCGTCCACGCGCTCTGGGTACGAGGCGAGACGGGTAAAAATTCTCGAGAGAGAAACGTTCGTAACAGGCTTTAAAAATGGGTTTTCGTGAGTCCATTACTCACCTTTCGCGATAGCCGTTTGGGAAACTCTTTTATCTACCGTGGCAATTTTTATACTTCTTGCCGCTTCCGCAGGGACAAGGTTCGTTTCGTCCGATTTTTTTCTCTACCCGGATGGGTTCCAGCTTCCGCGGTTGTCTGGGTGGCTGCCCTCCCCTGCCCTCTCCCTGGTGACCCATGTTTTCCGTGTCGTCTTTCTGGGTACGGTACTTGCTGTAGTCGGTCTTCCTTTCGGGCGCGGCCTGGCGCACGCTGCTCGGGTCCTGGATAGGTATTTGTCCCCTCATCAATATCGACACCGCCTTGGAGTTCATGTCGTTGACCATCTCCCGGAAGAGGTTGAACGACTCCAACTTGTAGATCAGGAGCGGGTCTTTTTGCTCGTAGCTGGCTGTTTGAACCGACTGCTTTAACTCGTCCATCACCCTGAGGTGATCCTTCCAGTTCTCGTCGATGGTGTGGAGCAGGATCGATTTTTCGAACGCCTTCACCAGCGCTTTCGATTCTGTCTCGTAAGCCTCTTTCAGGTTGCAGGAGATATTGTACACCCGCTTCCCATCCGTGATGGGTATGAGGATGTTCTCGTACACCGCGCCCTGGTTCTCGTACACCTGCTTGATGACGGGATTGGCGATCTCCGCCAGTCGTTCTGTTTTGCGTTTGAACGTTTCAAACGCTTTTTCCGTGACCAGGTCGACCGCCTCGTTCGGCCTTATCTTTTTCACATCCTCCTCCTTGAAGGGAACGTCAAGGGCCAGCACACGGTAGAGCTCCAGCTTCATCTCCTCGTAGTAATCGAGGTTGTTTTCCACGATGTTCTTCGAGGTCTCGCTGATCATGTTGGCCACGTCGTTATCGATCCGTTCACCCATCAGGGCGTGACGGCGGCGTCTATAGATCACTTCGCGCTGCGAGTTCATCACGTCGTCATATTCCAGCAATCGCTTACGGATGCCGAAGTTGTTCTCTTCCACCTTCTTTTGGGCCCGTTCAACCGACTTGCTCAGCATGTTGTGTTCCAACACGTCGCCCTCTTTGAACCCCATGCGGTCCATCATGCCCGCGATCCGCTCCGTGGCGAACAGGCGCATCAGGTCGTCCTCCAACGAGACGAAGAACACCGATGACCCGGGGTCTCCCTGCCGTCCCGCGCGTCCCCGCAGCTGGCGGTCAACACGACGTGACTCGTGTCGCTCCGTGCCGATGATAGCCAATCCACCGGCTTCCCGCACCTCGGGCGAAAGTTTAATGTCGGTACCACGTCCCGCCATGTTTGTCGCGATGGTTACTACCCCGCTCTGCCCTGCCGTGGCCACGATCTCGGCCTCACGCTGGTGCAGCTTGGCGTTCAGCACATTGTGCTTGATCTTCCGCAACGTGAGCATACGGCTCAGCAACTCCGATATCTCCACGGAGGTGGTACCCACCAGCACCGGCCGCCCCTGAGAGATCAGAGAAGATATCTCCTCGATAACCGCCGTGTACTTCTCCCGCTTCGTCTTGTAGATGCGGTCGTTCTGGTCGTCTCGAATAATGGGCCTATTGGTCGGGATGACCACCACGTCTAACTTGTAGATGTCCCAAAATTCTCCCGCTTCCGTTTCGGCCGTACCGGTCATACCGGCCAGCTTGCCGTACATGCGGAAAAAGTTCTGCAACGTGATGGTCGCGAAGGTCTGCGTGGCCGCCTCCACCTTGACCCGTTCCTTGGCCTCGATGGCCTGGTGCAGCCCGTCGGAGTAACGCCGCCCCTCCATCACGCGTCCCGTCTGCTCGTCTACAATCTTCACCTTGTTATCGATCACCACGTACTCCACGTCTTTCTCGAAGAGGGTGTACGCTTTGAGCAACTGGTTGATGGTGTGTACCCGCTCAGACTTGATCGCGTAGTTCTGCAGCAGCTCATCTTTCTTGGCTGCCCTATCCTCATCGGAAAGGTTTTCAGTTTCCAATTCAGACAGTTGTGATGCGATGTCGGGCAGGATGAAGAATTGGGGGTCGTCTGACTTGCCGGTCAACAGGTCGATACCCTTATCGGTCAACTCGATGCTGTTCTGTTTCTCATCGATCACGAAGTAGAGCGGATCGGTTACGATATGCATGTTCCGCATCTGCTCCTGCATGTAGAACGCCTCGGTCTTGAGCATGGCGGACTTGACCCCCTGCTCGCTTAAGAATTTGATGAGCGGGGTGTACTTCGGCATACCCTTGTAAGAGCGGAAGAGCAGTAATGCACCCTCCTCCTGCACCTTGGGGTCCTCTGAAGCCATTTTCGTCCTCGCTTCGGCCAACAGCTTTGTCGTGAGGTCACGTTGCGCCTTCACGATGATCTCTACCCTCGGGCGGAACTGATCGTAGAGCTGCTCCTCCCCCTTGGGAACCGGCCCGGAGATAATCAGCGGGGTTCGGGCATCATCAATCAATACCGAGTCCACCTCGTCCACGATCGCGTAATTGTGCTTGCGTTGAACCAGGTCCTTGGGCGAGATGGCCATGTTATCGCGCAGGTAATCGAAGCCAAACTCGTTATTGGTGCCGAAGGTGACGTCGGAATTGTACGCTTTGCGGCGCGCTTCGGAGTTGGGTTCATGCTTGTCGATACAATCTACCGACAGCCCATGGAACATGTACATGGGGCCCATCCATTCCGAGTCACGCTTGGCCAGGTAATCATTGACCGTCACCACGTGTACCCCCTCGTGCGTGAGCGCGTTGAGGAACACGGGCAGGGTGGCTACTAACGTCTTTCCCTCCCCGGTGGCCATCTCGGCGATCTTACCCTGGTGAAGCACCACCCCCCCGAAGAGCTGCACGTCGTAGTGTATCATATCCCAAGTGATCTCGTTACCCCCGGCAATCCAGTGATTTTGGTAGATGGCATACTTCCCCTTGATCTGTACGAAGTCGTGGTTGGCCGCCAAATCCCTATCGAAGTCGGTGGCCGTTACCACCACCTCGCTGTTTTGCGTGAACCGGCGAGCCGTATCCTTCATGATGGAGAAGGCGACTGGCAATATCTCGTTCAGTTTTTTCTGGTATTTCTCGGAGATCGTTTGCTCCAGCTTGTCCACCTGATTCCAGACGGCCTCCCTTTCGCTCAGTTCAATCTCCTCCATTCCGGCTTTTAGTTGCTCTATCTGCTCCTTTTCCGGGGCGACGAATTCCCTGATCTCTTTTTCCAGCTCCTTCGTCTTGGCGCGCAGATCGTCGTTAGAGAGCTTCTCGATCGCCGGGTAAGCCTCTTTTATCTTCTTGACGATCGGGTTGATCTCGTTGAGGTCACGTTGCGCTTTATTTCCAAAAATTTTCGTTATAAATGTATTGAATCCCATAATCTGTTATTATTTCGTTTGCGTGATGTAGTGCCCTATCGCTCCATGTAAAATTCCTCCAGTATCTCTGCATGCGCCGCGTTGGGAGCCCGTATGCGCAATCGATACGCGATGGCGGGCGCGATCTCCGTGGCATCGATGGTGCGGTTCACCGTCTGCGGTTTCACGTGATTCCCGAAAAAGATGACCGGTGCCATCATCGCGTTGCGGTGCCCCCTGTTTTTTATATTTGACTGATCGTCTACCACCTTCCATCCCGGCTGTAACTCCAGGAACAGGTCGCCCGATATCCCTTCGCAATAACCATTGCGGTAAAATTGCACGTTTTGGTTGTATGCTCCGTGCAGCATCTGGTGAGAAGTAATCACGTCTTGTACGCCGGCTGACTGCACTAAGAACTCCGCTGCCTCCCGCTGGATCTCTTTCAGGTCGAATCCACTCTCCTCTATCAGCTTCCTGTCGAAGAATATCTGCTTGTTGAAATAGGTTTTCACCCATTGTACCCGACCGTACAGGGCCATCAGGTACATATTCAAGAGGGCCTGGCTCCTTTCAGGAAAAAACTCCCCTCCCGAGGTTGTCATTCCTTCCGGGATGACCTCCTCTTCTTTGAAATAACCGGTAGAAGTTATGAAAATCAAGCAATTATCGAGACCTACATGGCGCTCAATGGCATCCAGCAGGCGGGCCAGCTCCAAATCAAGTCGGTAGTAAGTATCCTGAATCTCAATCGAGTAATTCTTGTTAATGGCTTGCGAAAAGTTCCCGGCGTAGAAGGTGAGTGCCAGGAAATCGGGGTTCGCCCTTCTACCCAGGGTACCCGACTGCAACAATCGTATCGCCATGTCATTCACCTCCTTGTTGACGAAGGGAGACTCCTTGAAAAGCCGAAACCCCTCCCCATTTTTGCCCTCAAGTTGATGTTTAAACGCGTACTGCTTCCAGGTGTATGGAAAGGCGTGATAGTACTCGATATCAATTTCGGGTTGCCAGGTGGTGCTCCCTATCGTGCGGGAGAGCGATTGCTGGCTCCGGTTGTGTTGTTCCACTATGGGGTGTTCAGACTTATAGAAAGTGGTGGTGGCCCACTTGCCGTTTTCGTTCTCTATCCAGTAAGCACCGCTGGCCGCGTGACCACCCGACGCGAGTGCCTGTGCAGCATCGGGTGCGAATGCGAACACCTTCGACTCTCCATCGGAGGCAATGATCAGCTCATCGGTAATGGTAGAAACTTTCAAAGGCAGCGGCGACAGCATTTCGGTGGTAAAGTCGCCCATGTAGTTGTTGTCCGCGAAGGAAGAGACCACTTGGTTGGTTTCAACCAGGTACCTGTTCTCAGCGGTGATACCGTGGTACGAGGGGTTGGCTCCCGTGTAGATGGTAGCGATTGTAGAGGCATTGTCCAGGTATGGAAAATCGTAGTGTATGTTATTATACACGAGACCCTCGTCAAGGAGACGGTTGAACCCTCGTTCGCCGTAGATATAACGGAATAGCTTCAGGTAATCACCCCGAAGCTGATCGATGGTGATGCCCACCACCAGCTTTGGCACCTCTACCGCAAGAGGCTGCGCGCAAAGCACGGTTATCGATAAAAAAGCGATTATAGAAGAAGTTAGCTTTCTCATTGTTTTATATTATCGTGAACCCTTTAGATTCCCCACCTCCTTTTTAATGTCCGGCTTGACACGTAGCGTCTGTTTCTAATCCTCTTCTTCCTGGTCATCAACAGGTTAAAGCCTGACCGAAGCACCAGGCAGAGGGCAAAGAAGATGGTCTCCAGCGGCAGTTGCTGGGGGATTAGCCACCAAAGCAACAGGAAGAGCAGCACAACCGCGAAGTTAACGAAATGGTAGATATAAACGATTTTTTCGGCTCGGCTGGAGCAGAACAGGAAGGCCGCCAAAAGCGCGATCGGGTTGAGCCATATAAGGTTCCAGTTGGGGTTGGTAGCGGGATGCTCAGAGAAGTACATCAGCACGAAAACGATGATTCCTCCCAATCCTACAACCCCGAATAAGAAGGTGTCGAACCACTGTAACAGCCTCATTTGATTGAGCCGTACGGTTTGCCATAGAGAGAGCACGAGGGTCACCGCCAACAGGATGATGCCTGCGCCAAGTGGTGTCACGGGGAACCGCTTACCCGGCAGATTGAGTTCCGGGTTACCGGGCAGCAACACATGTGAGTGGCTGACTAGGGGGCGGCTTGAAGTGCTCTCATTTTCGTGAATGGTGGCACCTTCAAACGAGTTCATCAGGTAGGAGGGGATGTACATCTTCTCCCTAACATTGATCTCTCGATCTGCATCGCTCCCGATAATCAGGTCAATCCCGAACTTGGTCCAGGGAGAGTGGCTCACGTGCTCGTGAATCAGGTCGCGGAACGATTGTCTCTCTTCGGTGGGTGGGTACTCAATGGTACCATGGGTATACCCCTCCACCATATCGCGGGGACGTGTAGCGCAGTTATCAAAAAAGTAATTGTACCGGTAGCCGCAATTCTCAGGCAACGCGTTGATTTGCAACGCGTCAAAAAGCTCCTGCTTCTCTTGGAACGTGAGGTTCAGCTCCTGCTCCACCACCTCCTGTCCTTTGTAGCCGTACTCTATCACAAATTGCTGGTAAGTAGTCACGCCCAGCACGTAATCGGTCTCCCCACGTATGAAATGGTAAATGAAGAAAGGCTGTGACGAGTCGAAGTAGCCATAGTTAAAGACGGCATCAACACCCGTGATATCATCCTGTACGCGGATAGCCGTGTGACCGAAAAGGGAGTAGACAGCCTCGTACCACGGGGAAGCGGTCAACAGGGTAACCCTTGCGCTTTCACTCAGCTGCACCTGAGCGGCGACCGGCTGAAGGGGAAAGGCGAAGAGCGTGAATAATAATATAATGAACGAAATTATCTTTTTCATTGAACCACTCTTTCCAAGCTATATGGATGTAGGTCGGCATCCAGGAGCAAAAATACATAAAATTGCGTTAGCATCATACGATAACACGCAAAAACAAACAACGGCGACCTAAGCCAGGTCACCGTTATTCGTTTCCGTATCACTCTTCTTTCTATTTCCTCTTGCTGCGGTCTCCGTAGCGGCTCATGAACTTATCTACACGCCCTGCAGTATCCACCAGCTTTTGCTTACCGGTATAAAAGGGGTGGGACGAGCTGGTAATCTCCAGTTTCACCAAGGGATAAGTTACGCCATCCACCTCGATGGTCTCCTTCGCGTTGACGGTAGAGCGGGAAATAAAAATCTCGTCGTTCGACATATCTTTGAAAACGACTGGACGATAATTCTTGGGGTGAATCTCTTTTTTCATATGTTTACTCCTTTTTCCTATCTGTTCTCTATTTACCTACTAATTAACGAGAAGTGGGTTGAATTACCTTATTTCTCATTTATCGGCGTGCAAAGATAGTATATTCCTTTAAAATAAAAAAATATTTTTCGCTTCTTTGCCTTATTCTACCTCACCCCAATTAATCTTGACGCTGTTTTTCTTGAAAACACCATCTGCTAAATGGGCTAACGAAACCCCATTATGGTCATAATTTCGGAGTACATCTATCACGCCATTTGAAGTAAATAGTACGGCAATCTTTGATGTTTCCACTTTTCCTATACGGTTATTGGTTACGAGAAAAGTTCCTGCATCAAAACAGTTCTCCTTAACATTGGGATCATCCATCACCAGTTTTGTATTGTCAATACGAATACCTTCACCACCTTCCCAGACATAATTCAAAGCGGGATCCCCCAAGTCGGTCCCGGAAATGTTATGAATACTATTATTCGTAATGGTAAATCGAGTCACATTCTCTATATAGATACCCAAACCACCTGAACAGTCATCAATTAGGTTATTATCAATCAAAACGCTATCAGTAAATTTTATGGCAACAGCTGCCCCTCCGGTTAAATTGTATCCAGGCAACCTGTTTTTCAGAACCCTTCGGATACCTGCAGGTTTATCGCGATCACGACCAGCGGTAAATGAAGGGTGATGATGCTGAATTGTCAAGCCATAAATACGATGTTTATATGTCTCAACAACCCCTCCTCCTTGAAAAAAACCACACCGTACTCCATGTCGAACCCCTTCTATGGCGTTTTCACTTACAGTGATGTTACGAAAAAATTGTTTCCCATCACTTACCACTGCTCCTGCTGTATCAAAATCTGCATTGTAAAAAATATCTACTGCACTTTGGCCCACCCATTTGTCTGCCAGACCTGTTCCATAAATGATATCGTCATCATTCATCAATATGTTTCCATCGCTTGGACTTAACGTGGAGATGTAATTATTATTAATGGTATAATTTTCCACCACGCTTACCCTCCCCTTCCAGTTGGGTGAATATTCTATAGCTATGGCAGAATCTTCTGAATGTATGTCATTATACTCAATAATGACGTTGCTGCAATTTACAAAGTGAACACCATCTTGCGAGGTATGCATATGCATCACGGTATTATGGGGCGGTGCATCCAGATGGCCTCGAAATTCAGTAGAAATATTTCCCGTGTTAATAATGCAGTTACGAATTGATATGCCATTATTCATACCCAAAGCAATGCACCATCGATAACCATTAAGAAATTCCACGTTTTCAAATACGATGTTGTTGCTTGAGTTTATATTGATCACTGATGATGCTGAACGCGCATATGGGTCTGTACTGATAAATGTCGGGAATTGGGGTAGCCCATCGAAAAATCTCCCTTCACAATCCCATCTTCCATAACCGGAGATAGCTATATGATGGCAATTTCCATCAAGCGTTAAGTTTGTGAACGTTATATCATTTTGATGCTCCGTGGTGATGATCTCTGTGCGCAGTGGACAATCACCTTGAGTATTGTTGTCCCATGCAAATCCTGCACGTTTCAAGATAGTTTTACCTATACCCGCTCCTGAGATGGTCAAGCCATCTTGGAATTTTGGAATGAGCAATGTATTCACATAGAACAACCCTTCTGGAAGAACTATCTCTTTATCAGCACCTAAATTATTCAAGGCATTGATTATTGCATGGCTATTGCGTTCAGCATAGCGATAATCATAATCATCAACTATAGAGGACTTTAATCCTGACTCCTCATCGTGTAACATCTTTTGCCATGGCTTGTAATAATTGGTATCTTTTGATTGTGAAACACCCTTATTGGATATAAATAAGAGTGCTATGGTAAATAATATAATAGAGAAATTGTTGTTCATCATTTGAATGTAAAATTCATGCCTGTTATTCATAAAAATGTTGTTCATTTATGGATGGACGGCCGCGTTATCATGCTCTCCCATTACACCCTGTAAGGCATTTTCCCGCTCTTAATGTTTGGCCATCACAGAAGAAAGTTGTTCCTTTGACAGTAACGTAGTTTTTGAGTTTTATGGTTTTACTATTTGTGCTTTGCAAAACTAATAAATTTTTCAGACTATCTTCTTTTTTTACTTATTCAGACACGCTTTTTGCAACAGTATCTGTAACAAGATAAAATAATCGTATGAAAGCGACATGATTATTTTAAACATCAAAGGTTCCATACACCAAAATGTAAAAGATTAAACTAATCGTATGAAAGCTCTATTATTCGCGCTATTACTAGGCATTATTCCCGGGTATAACCCGCGACATAACGGTCATCAGGAAAAGGTAAAGGCGGAAATTGAAAAGGGCAACTTTACAAAAACATCACAATTAATTGATTCTATTATCATAAGCCCTGAGATACCCGATAACGAGAAGATGAAGCTACTCTTTATAAAGGATTCGTTGCATAGGGTCTCTTTAGATTTTCGTAGAACGAAAGCCGATATCCTGGGCCAGTTTGAATCGGGGTATGGCTTCACGCCTGATGACTCGCTGTTAAACCAGTGGGAGCAGTCAAAGGTGTTGGAATACCGGGTGATTGATGGGCAGAAACGCTATTTTCGAAACGCCGTGCCCAATGTTTTCCGGGTAGATGCTACGGCAAAAAAACTGAATAAGAAACCCGCTCCGAAAACGGACACTCCCTCCGACTCGCTTCTTGTTAAAGCCTTCAAGCGAAAGAGGGCGACCGAAATCCCCGGAAAGTATCTGCTTCCCCAAAAGAGGATGAGCGTGCGCTATACCCTTACGGTGGGGAGCAACGCGGTTGAAAACGGTCGAACCATAAAGGCGTGGCTGCCTTTTCCGCGACAGGATGTCGGCCGACAAACCGCGGTTAAACTGCTGGCGAGTTCACCTTCCAACCCCACGCTATCCGGCGACGAAACGGCCCACTCATCCATATACATGGAACAGCATGCCGTGAAAGAGAACCCCACGCTCTTTACGGTGGAGTACGAGTTCGCATCGCGAGGCGAATGGTTTAACCTGTCCGAAATCGAAGTAAAACCCTATAACAAAAACAGCCAACTCTATAAGCAATACACTGCAGAACGGCCACCCCATATCCAGTTCTCGAACAACATAAAGGAGCTTACCGACAGCATTACCGCGCATGCCCAAACGCCGATCGAGATGCTGCAAGCCATCTATAGGTATATCGTGGCCAACTACCCATGGGCAAGCGCCATCGAGTACTCCACCATCCCCAATATCCCGGAATACGTGATTGAAAACAGGAAAGGGGATTGCGGGCAGGTGGCCCTATTGCTTATCACCATGTTGCGTTACAAGGGTATACCGGCCCGCTGGCAGAGCGGGTGGATGATGCACCCGGGTGAAGTGAACCTGCACGATTGGGCAGAGGTCTATTTTGAAGGGACCGGATGGGTGCCCTGTGATGTTTCTTTCGGGCGGGGAGATGAGATACCCATCGACCCGGGGCGCGAATTCTTTATGAGCGGGATCGATTCCTACCGTCTCTACGTGAATAGTGATTACTCTGACAGCTTTGCTCCTGAAAAAAAGTACCCCCGCAGTGAAACCGTCGATTTTCAACGGGGAGAGGTGGAGAGCGATAAGTGGAACCTCTATTTTGACCGGTGGCGCTACAAGATGGAGGTCTCCTACCTAACGCCCGATCGATTAGGCGATAAAACGCTGGGGGTCATCTGCAACTCGGTGGGTACGCTCCGCGCCGAACCGCGCTACCGTGCTGAACTGGTTACCCAAGCGTTGCTGGGAACACCTGTAAGAATACTGGAGAAAAAAGGGAGCTGGTCCCGTGTCCAAACCCCCGACAGCTATACTGGATGGATGAATGGGTCGGTGCAAGAGATGACGAAAACCGAATGGCAGCACTACGTGCAACAACCCAAAGTGGTGATTACCTCGCTATATGCCCGCTCATTCGAGCAGGGTGACGATCAGTCGCAACCCGTTTCAGATCTGGTGATTGGCAATATGCTGGAACTATTGGGCGAGCACGGGTCATACTATAAAGTACGCTATCCCGATGGCAGGGAGGGCTATATCTCCCAAGCCGATGCCGAAGTGGTCAGCGACAAGTGGGTTAACCGTGAGCTGACCGGTGAATCCATCGTCACGCTAGCCCATCAGTTCATGGGTATTCCTTACCTTTGGGGGGGTACTTCCAGCAAGGGATTCGATTGCAGCGGATTCACCAAAACCGTCTACTTCCTGCATGGCGTTATCATCCCGAGAGACGCGTCACAGCAGGCATTGGTGGGCAAGTTGGTTGATGAAACCGGTGATTTCAGTAAGCTCCAGCCGGGCGACTTGCTCTTTTTCGGGGAGAAGGCTACCGAGCAAAACCCCAAGGAGCGAGTAGTTCACGTGGCCATTTACATCGGCAACAAACGCTTTATTCACGCGGGGAACCCGATTAGGGTGAATAGCCTCGATCCCTCCGACGAATTGTATGACGCGCACAACGCTACCCGCTATTTACGCGCGAAGAGAATTGTTGGAGAGGTGGGGACAGAGGGGATCGATGCCATCTTCGAGAACGAATTTTATACCGATTAATAATGGATACATCCATCAATCATTCAGCAGTCATGCAATACTCTCGTCGACACTTTATCAAAACATCGGCGGCCCTCGCGACCGGGTTATCGGTGGCTTCGCTTCCTGCCGGTGTTAATGCTGGGCAGAAAGGGATGAAGCCCTCCTCATCCGGTAACTCCTTGTCATCTTTACTTCCGGCCGGGGGGAAGACCGGGGGCAAGGCCGGGGGAAAAGCCCCATCGGCAAAGATGAAGCTCTCCTGGAAGGCTTACGATTTAGCGCTCAAGCATACGTTTACCATCTCCGGTTTTTCCAGGAAAAGTACCCCCGTGGTGCTCACCAAAATCGAGTGCGACGGGGTAACCGGTTACGGCGAAGCCTCCCTACCCCCCTACCTGGGTGAGACACAAGCCTCCGTGATCGAGTTCTTGAAAAAGGTTGACCTGTCGCGCTTTTCAACCCCGATGCATATGGAAGATATCCTCACCTACGTGGATAACATCGCCATAAACAATAGCGCCGCGAAGGCTTCGGTAGATATCGCGCTGCACGACCTGGTGGGAAAGATGATCGGTGCTCCATGGCACAACATGTACGGCCTGGATAAAACAGAGGTGCCCGACACGACCTTTACCATAGGCATAGACAATGACGAGGTGGTGAAAGAGAAGACACGCGAGGCGCTCGGAGATTTCAATATCCTGAAGGTGAAGGTAGGGGGGCCTGATGACAAGAGGATGATCAAGGCCATTCGCTCCGTGACCGACTTGCCGCTGGCGGTAGACGCGAATCAGGGCTGGAAGGAGCGCGGGGAGGCGCTGGATATGATCCATTGGCTCAAAGAGGAGGGTATCGTGATGGTGGAACAGCCTATGCCCAAGCTGAAGCTGGACGACATAGCCTGGTTAACGGAAGAGAGTCCCTTGCCTATCTTCGCCGACGAATCGGTACAACGATTGAGCGACCTCCACCGCCTTAAAGGGGTCTTCTCGGGGATCAACATCAAGCTGATGAAGTGCACCGGTATGCGCGAAGCGTGGAAGATGCGCAACCTGGCAGAAGCTTTGGGCATGAAGGTGATGATGGGTTGTATGACCGAAACCTCTTGCGCTATTTCGGCAGCGGCACAGCTCTACTCGGGCATGGATTTCGCGGATTTAGACGGGGCGTTGCTTATTGCCAATGACTGCTTTGAAGGTGCCACGTTGCAAAACGGGAAAATTATAGCCAGCGACCTGCCCGGTATCGGTGTTGTACCCAAAAAAGAGACAGCCATATGAGGTTTTTGCATCAATTGACGATACTGCTCTTCTTGACCTGTTTTTTCCCAGCACCGGCAATGGCGCAGCCTTTGGTACGTCCGGCAGACCCCATGCATACGCCTACAAAGGGTCTCCAAGGCAGACATATAGCCCTGTGGCAGAGTCACGGTTACTACTTCGAGTATAAGCTCAACCGGTGGGAGTGGCAGCGCGCACGCATGTTTCAAACGGTGGAAGACCTCTATACCCAGTCCTACGTGCTACCCTTCCTGGTGCCGATGCTGGAGAACAGCGGGGCCACGGTGATGCTCCCCCGTGAAAGGGATATCTCCAGAAACGAATACATCATCGACAACGACAGCTCTCCATGGAGCGTGGGCAGCTACCAGGAGACGGGAAAATGGGAGAGCAGTGCCGAGGGTTTTGGATACCCGAAGCGGTTCCTGCGCGAACGGGATAACCCCTTCCGTAGCGGTACCGCACGGGTTGCCCAGACCGCCAAGAGAGAGAGCGCTACGGCATCTTGGCGAGTGGAGGTGGAGAAGCCCGAGGAGTTGGCGGTATACATCGCCTATCAATCCTCACCGGAACATACCACCGACGCCCTCTACACCGTGCATCACGCCGGGGGCGAGAGCAGCTTTCACGTCAACCAACGAATGGGGGGCGGCACCTGGATCTACCTGGGTAGCTTCCCTTTTGATAACAGCGGCTCCAAGCAGGGGATTACCCTCTCGAACAGATCTTCCAAACCGAAGCGGCTTATTACGGCGGATGCCGTGAAAATTGGCGGCGGAATGGGCAACGTGGAGCGTGCCCACCCCGACACCCTGGAGACCACCTCGCCTCTCGGCATTACCCTACAGGAGTACACGAGCAGCGGCTATCCCCGGTACTGCGAGGCGGCACGTTACTGGCTGCAGTGGGCAGGGGTGCCCGATACCATCTACTCGCCCACGCGAGGGCTCAACGACTACACGGACGACTACCGCTGTCGCGCCTACTGGGTGAACTACCTGCTGGGAGGTACATCGGCCATTCCCGACTCCGAAGGGCTCAACATCCCCATCGACCTCGTATTTGCTTTTCATACCGATGCCGGCACGCTACTGGGTGACTCTATCGTGGGTACGCTGGGCATCTACAACTCGAAATGGAACGATGGCCTCTATCCCGATGGCTCATCAAGGGAGAGCGCCCGTGAATTCACCGATATCGTGATGACCCGGATCGTGCATGATGTCAAGTATCACCACTCTCCCGAATGGGTTCGCCGGGACATGTGGGACAAAAGCTACTCCGAGGCCACACACGCGGCGGTGCCGTCGATGCTGCTGGAACTGCTGTCGCATCAGAACTTCTCTGATATGCGCTACGGGTTGGATCCGGAGTTTCGATTCACGGTAAGCCGGGCCATCTACAAAGGTATCCTGCAGTTCCTGGCGCAGAGGAACAATTCCCCGTACGTGGTACAGCCGCTCCCCGTGAAGGATATGGCGGTAACGATCAAGGAGCGGACGGCACAGCTCAGATGGAACGATAGCGACGATCCGCTCGAGCCATCGGCCAGCCCCGATGCCTATATCGTCTACACCTCAAAAAACGGGGCCCCGTTCGATGGCGGCAGGGTGGTTAAAAAGAAGAGTTACACCATTAAATTAGATCCCGACGTGCTCTACCGGTTTAAGGTCGTAGCCGTCAATGCCGGTGGCAGTAGTTTCCCGTCGGAGATTCTGGCCGCGGGGGTTGCCGGTAACCCGCGCGGAACCGCGATGGTGGTCAACGGCTTTACCCGCGTATCCGCCCCCGACTGGGTAGATTACCCGGAGAACAATGTCGCAGGATTCGTCTCTCGGAAAGATGGGGGTGTGCCCTACCTGCAGGATATCGCCTTTATCGGGTATCAAAAGGAGTTCGACCGCTCCCTGCCGTGGGTGGATGACGACAACACCGGTTTTGGCGATAGCCGCTCTACCCATGAGAAGAGCCCCATTGCCGGCAACAGCTTCGACTATCCCGCCATTCACGGCTCGGCCATGTTGAAAGCCGGCTTCTCCTTTGCCTCTGCCTCCGCTTCTGCCGTTGCCAGCCGACCGGAGTTGCTTGACGGGTATGGTGTGATCGACCTGATTTTGGGAAAACAGAAGCAGACTGACAAGGGATCGAGAGATGGTCGACCCAAAAAGTATAAAGCCCTACCTAAACCATTGCGCGGTGCACTGGAGCGGGCCACGGGAAAAGGTGCTTCGCTACTGGTTTCCGGCGCTTATGTCGCCAGTGACCTATGGCATGATAACGACCCCTTTGAGCAGATGTTTGGTAGGGATTTTGCCAACAACATCCTCCATATCCAACTGATGACCGAACAGGCGGCTTCGACGGGCAGCGTGACGGTGGTACAAAACAGGGCGGGGCTTTCCAAACGCGACTACCGCTATAACAGCGAACTCTCCCAGGAGCAATACGTGGTGGAGTCGCCCGATGGCATTATTCCCACCGATGACGCGGTTACCCTTATGCGTTATAGCGAAAACAATATAGGGGCGGCCGTGGGCTATTATGGGAACGATTACAGCTGCGTGACGCTCGGCTTCCCCCTGGAATCAATCCGGGGTGATGAAGCACTGCTGCAACTGATGAATGAGCTGATGACTTTTTTAACTTGGCCAAGGCCATCGCCCGAGCCGACCCAGGCTGCAGATCCTTCGCGATAAGGTTGATGTTTCTTTGAAACGGCTGTTTGCCCTGTTCCTAAAGCTACTGCTCCTTAGCGATAAAGTCAAAACCGCAATAGGGTACCAGCACGTTGGGTACGTGAATCCCCTCAGCCGTCTGGTTATTTTCGAGCAATGCCGCCATGATGCGCGGTAGCGCCAACGCGCTCCCGTTGAGCGTGTGGCACAGCTGTATCTTGCGGTCACTGTCGCGATAGCGGCATTTCAGCCGGTTGGCTTGGTAGCTCTCGAAATTGGAGACGGAGCTCACCTCCAGCCAACGCTCCTGCGCCGCGGAGAAGACCTCGAAGTCGAAGGTTAATGCCGAGGTGAAACCCATATCACCACCACAGAGGCGGAGGATACGCCACGGCAACTCCAGCTTCTCCACCAGCGTCTGCACGTAATCCACCATCTCGCGGAGGCGCTCGTACGAGCTCTCCGGCTTGTCGATGCAGACGATTTCTACTTTATCGAACTGGTGTAACCTGTTCAGTCCGCGTACATCCTTGCCGTAGGAGCCTGCTTCACGGCGAAAGCAGGCCGAGTAGGCGGTGTTCCTCATGGGAAGATCAGCCTCTTCCAGGATCACGTCGCGGTAGATATTGGTCACCGGCACCTCCGACGTGGGAATCAGGTAGAGGTCGTCCAGACCGATATGGTACATCTGCCCCTCCTTATCGGGCAGTTGCCCGGTGCCAAAACCCGAGGCGCTGTTCACCACGTAGGGCGGCTGAACCTCCAGGTACCCTGCATCACGTGCACTGTCTAAGAAGAAGTTGATGAGTGCCCGTTGCAGTCTGGCCCCTTTCCCTTTGTAGACGGGGAACCCTGCACCCGTTATCTTCACACCCAGCTCAAAATCGATGAGGTCGTACCGTTTGGCCAAGTCCCAATGCGGTAACGCGCCTTCCGGCAGCGAGGGCATCACTCCCCCACTCCGTTCCACCAGGTTCTCTTCCGCGGACTTACCCTCGGGTACCGACTCGTGGGGCAGGTTGGGAATGGTGACCAACAGTTGTTCTATCCTCTCTTCGGCATCCTTGAGCGTTTCATCAAGCTCCTTGGATGACTCCTTCAAAGGGCCTACCTTTTCCTTGGCGGCGTTGGCCTCCTCTTTTTTACCTTCCCGCATGAGGGCACCAATCGACCGGGAGAGCAAGTTTATTTCAGCCAGTACCGCGTCGAGCGAGGTTTGCGAGTCACGCCGTACCGCATCAAGCGCTATTACTTCGTCAATAATCTCTTTCCCATCGAAATGTTTCTTCGACAGGCGGCGGACAATCTCCTCCGGATTTTCGTTAATGGCTTTAAGTGTGAGCATATGGAATGATTCAAACGTGAATGATTGGCGCGAAGGTACAAAATAAATCGTCGCGCTAACCCTCAACAATCGGCCGTTAAAACAACTGGAAATGGATAGACTCCCTTAACTCCCTGGATTCCTGCTTTTTTTGACGATAATAACGGGCTATGTAATAGGCCACGCTCGCCAAGGCACCCAACATTAAAAGGTCTTTAAAGGTACTCTTCTTCATCTCTGTACGTTTGGTTTTATAAGTAAGTAAAAAGTGACGTGCATAGATAGTGACGTCCATCTATATAATAAGACGCGAAAAGGCAAAAAACGTTGCATCTAAAATGAAAAAAATGCCATTAACTTTCCTATTCACCTCTTCTTTTACTTTCAGTTCACGTCCGTTTTTGCTCCCTAATTCGTTTTACAACCATTTTGCGATGCCTCAACTGCTCCATTCAATGACGAGCACCCGTTTGGTCGATTCGGTGACCCGGAAGCGATGGTCGCCCCGCTCACCCACTACCCAGGCTACTTGATCGCCCGATAGGAGCAGCCAGGCATCTTCTTTCTCTTTGAGGCTGAATTTTTTATCCACAAAGAAATCGCTCAGCTTCTTCCTTCCCCTCATGCCAAAGGGGATAAACCAGTCGCCGGGTTGCCACCTTCGAAGCGTCAATGGGAATGTCACCTTATCAGCGTCCATGTATAGGAAGCGTGACTCTTTCCGGATAGTGACCGGCATCGCTTCCACCCTAAGGGTCAACTGCACCGGGAAATCGATTTTCCCGACCCCCGCTTCGATGAGAAAGGTCTCTGTGTCAGCACATCTCTCCCTTAGCGGGTGCAGGAGTAGAACCCCCCTATCTTTGATTAACCGGTAAGACTCCCCGTAGAACTGCTTCCCCGGCTCACCATGCAAGCTCTCGAGGATATCCCGGATGGTGGAGGGCGAAAAACCCAGTGGCGAGAGCAACTCAAACAGTACCGCTTGAGGGGAAGCACTCTCCTGCAGCAGATTTATATTGATCCTGGTTTCGTTCCTATCCCTGTTGTCGTTGCTCTTTCCCTTGCTGTTCACATCGCCTTTGTTCCTGTTATCGCTTCCATCCCCATTTCCATTCCCCTTGTCGTCTTCGTCGTTGTCCACGTTTTCCACGTCGTTCCATAACAAGCGCCGTGTCTCCTCGATTGAACGGTTGTAGAGCTTCTCCACCTCGGCCAGGTTACGGGAAGTGCGGTAGATCGCCTCCCTAACTTTGGGGTTGATCTTTTCAAGTTCAGGCAAGATGCGCAACCGAATAAGGTTACGGACGTATAGCTCCTCTTGGTTGGTACTATCGGTCACGTGCGGGATCGACCTCTTGGCCATGTAGGCCTCAATATCGGTGCGGGTGACGGCCAGCAGAGGGCGAACAACCTGCCCGTTCCTGGCTGGGATACCGGTCAACCCTTTGATGCCGGTACCTCGAATAAGGTTCAACAGCACCGTCTCCACCGAATCGTCCCTATGGTGGGCCACCGCGATCGCCTCTGCTCCCTGCTCCTGGCGAATCGCCTCGAACCAGTCGTAGCGCAGCTCCCGGGCGGCCATCTCGATGGAGAGCTTCTGCTCTTGCGCGTGGCGGTAGGTATCGAAATCGATGTTCAGCAGGGGAATATCCTGCCGCTCGCACCACCCTTTCACGAAGCCGGCATCCCGGTCCGACTCGGGACCACGCAGGTGAAAGTTGCAGTGCGCGGCCACGCAGTGATAACCCAGCCGCGTGAGGATATCGATCAATGCCATCGAGTCGGCCCCACCACTAAGCCCCACGATAACTTTCGCGTAGGGTTGCAGCAGTTTTTCACCCTCAATGTATCTTCGTACCCGTTCAAGCATGGTTCATTAATTCGGATCACCCGTCTGATCATTTACACGGCAATACCTCGCGTGGGCAACCACGTGCTTAGTACTGCATCTGGCAGGTGCAAATTCAAATTGAATTATATGCCGCTATCTGCCGTTTATTAGGTACAGCGCCTAGCTAGCTTGGCAAAAGTACAAAATAGTCCCCACGAAACGGGGCGAAATAGCGATAAAAAGTGTATTTTTGCAGTGGAATAGATTTATAGCTTACTCTATGGTAGAAAAAATAGATGCCCTTTTACAGGAAATCGAGCAGTTGGCCCCCGCCAATCCCGATGCGTTGGAGTCGGCACGGGTCAAGTACTTGGGGAAAAAAGGAGTGATTGCCGCGTTGATGGACGACTTCCGGAGCGTGCCTCCCGAGCAGAAGCGGGAGATGGGTCAGCGGTTGAACCAGTTGAAGACAAAAGCGACCGAGAAGGTACGAACGCTCAAAGAGCAGTTCGATAGTCACGCGGTTTCCGACGTGAAGATCGACCTCTCCCGGACGGCTTACCCGGTACCCCTGGGTGCACGACACCCCATCTCCATCGTGAAGGAGGAGATTTGCGACATCTTTAAGCGGCTGGGGTTCTCGATTGCCGAGGGGCCGGAGGTGGAGGATGACTGGCACGTCTTTTCGTCGCTCAACTTTGCCGATGATCACCCGGCGCGGGATATGCAAGACACCTTCTTCATCCAGAACGATCCGCAGATCGTGTTGCGCACGCACACTTCATCGGTTCAGACCCGCGTGATGGAGAAAACCTCGCCCCCCATCCGGATTATCTGCCCGGGACGTGTTTACCGCAACGAAGCGATATCGTACCGTGCCCACTGCTTCTTTCACCAGGTGGAAGCCCTCTATATTGACAAGGATGTATCGTTTGCCGACTTGAAGCAGGCGTTGCTCTTTTTTGCCAAGGAGATGTTTGGTGAAGGCACCCAGATACGGTTGCGCCCCTCTTACTTCCCCTTCACTGAGCCCAGTGCCGAGATGGATATCTCCTGCAACCTGTGTGGTGGGAAAGGGTGTCCCTTTTGCAAGCATAGCGGCTGGGTAGAAATCTTGGGGTGCGGTATGGTTGATCCCAACGTGCTCGAAAATTGCGGGATAGACCCCACGGTCTACTCGGGGTACGCGTTGGGGATGGGGATTGAACGGGTAACGAACCTGAAGTACCAAGTGAAGGACCTCCGGATGTTCTCCGAGAACGACGTTCGCTTCCTGGAGCAGTTCCAGTCGGCGCATTAGCGAACAAGGTTCCATCCCCAACCTGTTCTAGGATATTATTGGTGGAGATAACACCCACATCATTAGAGTATAGCGACAAATATATCACCTGAAAGTTGAACTTTAAAACAGAATGACGATGCAAGCAAAATATGGTATCCTTTTGATGCTGTTACTCACTTTTTCTTGCGCCTCGGCGCAGAAGATTACCCGAGTGAACGCCATTAAAGCGAACAACTATGGCGTTATTTACGCCCTACCGAAAACATCGTTCGAGGTCACCTTGGTGGTAAAGAAAACCACCTACCACCGGGGCGAATTTTATCCCTACGCGCAGCGTTACTTGGGAATCGACAACCCGATCATAGAAAACGAGACACGTTTCACCCTTGAGAATGTGTTGGTTGCCAACAAGGGGATCGCTGATAAAGAGAACTCATTCATGGTGGAATTTCGTGGCAAGACGGTAGAGCCTTTCGTTTATCTCCGTGAAGATGGGGTCATTCTCACGATTAACGCGGAGACAATGGAGGAAGCTCCCGTGGAGGAGTTCAAGTTACCTGAGAAATCGGCCCCCCTGGTCAACCCACGCCGTTTCCTCTCGCAAGAGACCCTGATGGCCGGCTCTACAGCGAAACAAGCGGAGCTGATTGCCAGGCAGGTGTTCGACCTACGTCGCAACCGCAGCGACATACTTTCGGGTGAAGCGGTAAACATGCCGCCCGATGGTAACGCCTACAAGATGGTGATGGAAGAGATTGATATGCAAGAGAAGGCACTTACGGAGCTCTTTTCAGGCAGCGTGGAGAGTGAGTATTTCACCGTCTCCTATACCCTTATCCCGGGTAAGGAGGATATTAACGGGGAGGTTATCGCCCGCTTCTCGGGTAAACTGGGTCCCGTGGATGCCGATAACCTGGCAGGGGAACCCGTTCGCATCACGTTGACGAACAAGACGCCTGCTGTTCAGCTTCTGTTGAACGAGAAGGAGTTGAAACAGCTCGAGAACAAGCTTAGCGAAGGTATCGTCTATAACGTACCCGGCAAGGCCGATCTCGTCATCGAGTTCCAAAATAAGGTCCTATTCAATAAGGAGGTGGACGTGGTGCAATACGGCTCACAAGACGTGCTCGCACGGCGCATGTTCGAGAACCAGAAACAGCCTATTCAGGTTCATTTTCATTCCGAGTTGGGTGCCATCAAGCAGATTATACAGTAAAGGTTTTCACCTTGAAGGCAAATGATCCACACCCTGAAAACGAAAACAATACACAGATAAAGCGTATAAGCTAACCCGCTTGCTTTAAGAGGGAAGCAATATAAACATAAAGCTAAGCTTTTGATGTATGAAATGAGAACCAAGCAGTTATTTATTCTTCTCCTGTTCCTCGTCTTGGGGGTGGGATTCCTTCCATCTTGTAAGGGAGGGTTCGGCAGACCTGGTGGTTCCGATATCGTTTTCGATAGTATCGTGGCAAGGCAACACGTGCCCCTTTTCCTGGTGAGCGACACTGCCCTGCCCTACTCCGACGTGAATATAGCGTTCATCTATCCCAAAAAATACAAGAATAGGAAGTCGCTCACCCGGCTGCAACAGATATTTACCGGCACCTTTTTCGGTGAGGTGAGCTACGACACGCTGGCACCACGGCAAGCAATGATACACTACCTGGAAGCCTACACGAACGAGTACCGGGAGATTGGTGACATGTACAAAGAGGAGAAAGCCAAACTGGGAGATAGAGGTCCTTCATGGTACTGGTACTGGCTGCAGCACACCAACAGGATTCTGTATCAAGACAAAGCCCTGCTGAGTTACGCCGTGGAGTATAGCGACTACACGGGGGGTGCCCACGGATCATACCACATTACCTACACCAACATCGACCTCAAGAAGCTGGTCACGCTCACCGAAGAGGACCTGTTCCTGCCCAACTATTACAAGCCTTTAACAGAGAAGATCCTGCATCAACTGATGCGTGAATACCAGGTTGAGGAGCCCGACTCCCTGTTAACGCACGGATTTTTCACCATCGATGACATCGTGCCCAACAACAATTTCTGGTTGGATGATGAGGGGATTCATTATTCCTATAACCAGTACGAGATCGCACCCTACGCGATGGGGGTAATCAATGTGATGATTCCCTATTCGGAGTTGACCGACCTCCTTATTCCTGGTGGGATCGTGCAGCGCTATATTCAGTCGGAGTAACAGAACTCCCATCAGCCTTACACGACATGCAAGAATTGGATCAAGAGCAAATATTGAACGAGTTAACCTCGCGGGAGTACCAGTACGGGTTCACTACCGACGTGGAGACCGAGGTGATCGAGAAGGGATTAAACGAGGGGGTCATCCGCTTGATCTCCGCCAAGAAGGAGGAGCCCGAGTGGTTGCTGGAGTTCCGCCTGGAGGCGTATCAACACTGGTTGACGATGGAGCCGCCCACGTGGGCACACCTGGAAATTCCCGAGATCGATTACCAGGATATCATCTATTACGCCGACCCCACCAAACGCAAAAAACCGGGTAGCCTCGACGAGGTAGATCCCGAGCTGCTGAAGACGTTCGACCGCTTGGGAATTCCCCTGGAGGAGCAGAAGATGCTCACGGGAGTGGCAGTCGACGCGGTGATGGATAGCGTGTCGGTGAAGACCACCTTTAAGGAGACACTGGCCGAGAAGGGAATCATCTTCTGTTCGTTTAGCGATGCGGTGAAGCAACATCCCGACCTGGTAAAGAAATATATGGCCACGGTGGTACCCTACACCGACAACTACTTCGCGGCCCTTAACTCGGCAGTGTTTAGCGATGGCTCGTTCGTCTATATCCCGAAAGGGGTACGTTGTCCCATGGAGCTGTCGACCTACTTCCGCATCAACACGGCCAACACGGGCCAATTCGAGCGGACGTTGATCATTGCTGACGACCACTCGTACGTGAGTTACCTTGAAGGGTGTACCGCACCCATGAGGGACGAGAATCAGCTCCATGCCGCCATCGTGGAGATCATCGCCATGGAGGATGCCGAGGTGAAGTACTCTACCGTGCAGAACTGGTACCCGGGCGACAAACAGGGCAAGGGTGGCGTCTACAACTTCGTGACCAAGCGGGGTATTTGCAAGGGAAACCGCTCCAAGATCTCCTGGACGCAGGTGGAAACCGGGTCGGCCATCACCTGGAAATACCCCTCCTGCGTTTTGGCGGGCGACGATTCGGTGGGCGAGTTCTACTCCGTCGCGGTCACCAATCACTTCCAGCAGGCCGATACCGGGACCAAGATGATTCACCTGGGGAAGAACACGCGGAGCCGCATCGTCTCGAAAGGGATTTCGGCGGGCAGCAGCCAGAATAGCTACCGGGGATTGGTGAAGGTGACCCGGAGGGCGGAGAACGCCCGGAATCACTCGCAGTGCGACAGCCTGTTGTTAACCGATTATTGCGGGGCGCACACGTTTCCTTACACGGAGATCAACAACCCCACCGCGATACTGGAACACGAGGCAACCACCTCTAAAATCAGCGAAGAGCAGATCTTCTACTGCAACCAACGGGGACTGGATGAAGAGCAGGCTATCGGGCTGATCGTCAACGGCTACGTGAAGGAGGTGGTGAACAAGCTGCCGATGGAGTTCGCCGTGGAGGCGCAGAAGCTGCTCGAAATCAGCCTGGAAGGCAGCGTAGGTTAATATTCACCAATCGATGGGTGCCTTGCCGTGCGCGATCAGGTAATCGTTCGTTTTGCTAAAGTGCTTGTTGCCGAAGAAGCCGCGGTGGGCAGAGAGTGGCGAGGGGTGCGGTGACTTGAGCACGAGGTGCCTCCACGTGTCGATAGAGGCTCCCTTGCGTTGCGCGTAGGCACCCCAGAGAATAAATACCAGGTGATCGCGCTTCATCGCGAGCTGATGAATGGCCGCGTCAGTGAACTCCTCCCACCCTTTCCCCTGGTGTGAACCTGCCCGGTTGGCCTGGACGGTGAGCGTGGCATTAAGAAGTAACACACCCTGTTTGGCCCATCGCTCCAGGTTTCCCGATGCGGGCATCGGTTTTCCCAGGTCGTTGGCTATCTCCTGGTAGATGTTCACCAGCGATGGTGGCAACTGCACCCCATCGTTCACCGAGAAGCACAAGCCATGCGCCTGTCCCGGTTGATGGTAAGGGTCTTGCCCCACGATTACCACCTTCACCTCATCAAAAGGGCAACTATCAAACGCGTTGAAAATCAACCTTGCCGGGGGATAAATCTTCCGCTGGGCATACTCGTTCCGCACGAAGTCGGTCAGCACCTTGAAGTAAGGTTTTTCAAACTCCTGCTGCAAATGGGTTTTCCAGCTCTCCTCAATTTTCACTTCCATACTGTTTCCATTAAAAGAGATTCAACTTTCACCGTTAAAACGCCTTTCGATTTTTCCCATTGAGCGAAACTCTCATTTCGTCGTTAACTCAACCCCAACTTTTACCGTTCAATGAATTTCACCTTTCGTCGTCAGGCGAAATCCAACTTTCCCCAAAAATAGATGAAAAAATGGCTTTTCACAAGCGCAAGGGGGAAAAAAAGGGAAAACGTGTAGCGAAAAGGTGGAGATTTTCTTCGTTCCATTTTGCCGCTTGTCATAAATATGAGCTATTTTTGTGGTATGCAAAAGATACACTCAACGCGCGATTTTGATTTCTATAGCCCCGAGTTTTCGGAGCTAGAACTCGATTTCGCGGGCGATGTGCACGCGGGTTTCCCCTCCCCGGCGGAGGATTTCTCGCGGGAGAAAATCGACCTGAACAAGTTGCTGATCAGGCATCCCGAAGCGACTTTCTACGCGAAGGTAAAAGGGAACTCGATGAGGGGCGATTTCAGCGAGGGGGATCTCCTGGTTATCGACCGGAGCGTGGAGTACTCGGATAACCGGATAGCGCTCTGCTTCATCGATGGCGAGTTTACCCTGAAAAGGATCAGGTACATCGACGGCAAGTGCTTCCTTACGCCTTCTAACGACGATTTCCCCTTGCTGGAGGTCAACCCCGAAAGCAACTCCCTCATCTGGGGGGTGGTCACCTACTCGATAAAAAAACATTGATGTACGCGCTGATCGACTGCAATAACTTTTACGCGAGCTGCGAGCGGCTGTTTAACCCCACGTTGAATAATCGCCCGGTGGTGGTGCTGTCTAACAACGATGGTTGCGTGATCGCACGCAGTAACGAGGCAAAGCGGTTGGGCATCCCCATGGGTGCCCCGGCGTTCGAGTATCGCTACCTTTTCGAGCGGCACCGGGTAGCGGTATTCTCGGCCAACTTCCCGCTGTATGGCGACATCAGCCAACGGGTGATGAATATCCTCGCCACCTACTCCCCCAACCAGGAAATATATAGCATCGACGAGTGCTTCTTGGATCTGTCGGGTATCGAACCGCTCAGGGAGCAGGGACTGGAGATGCGGGCACGGGTGAACCGGTGGGTCGGAATCCCCATCTCGGTAGGTATCGCGCCGACGAAAACCCTTGCCAAGGCGGCCAACCGGATCGCGAAGAAGTTCCCGAACCAGTCCGAAGGGGTACACGTTATCAACACGGAAGAGCTGCGCGTCAAGGCACTCAAATGGTTGCCGGTGGATGACGTGTGGGGAATTGGGCGGCGCTACGCGAAAAAACTGCATGCGGCGGGCATCCACACGGCCTACGACTTTACCCAACTGCCGGAGTCATGGGTGTTGAAAAACATGACCATCGTGGGGTTAAGGCTGCAAAAAGAGCTGAGGGGCATCCCCGCCATCGAGATGGAGATACCCGAGAAGCGGCAGTCCATCGCGACCACGCGCAGCTTCGACAGGGATTACCGCGGGTTCGATGAGCTGCGGGAGCGGGTATCGACCTTCACCTCCATCGCGGCGGAGAAGCTGCGGGCGCAAGGCTCTATGTGTCGCCGGGTGGTCGTCTTCATCGAGACGAATCGGTTCAGGGACGAGGCCGACTTCTACGCCAACCGCGTCACGGTGAAATCCCCCTTCCCCACCTCCTCCACGCTGGAGCTCGTTCACTACGCGGTGGCGGGGCTCAAGGCCATTTTCTTGGAGAACAGGGGGTACAAGCGCGCCGGGGTGGTATTGATGGACTTCGTGGATGCCAACGAGTACCAACCCGACCTCTTCTTGAATTCCAACCCGAAGCATAAAAAGCTGATGGAGGCGATTGATACCCTGAACAACAAGCATGGGAAACGGCTCGTGCGACTGGCCAACCAGGATGCAAAGATCCACAAGATGCGCCAGGAAAGGCTCTCCAAGGCCTACACCACCGATATGAACCAGCTTCTCGATGTAAAGGTGTAGCTATTCCGGTAGTTACTGCCTACGGATCCGGCTGTATCTAAACCGATTAGTTACCGACTCTCGTACGGTCCGTGGATGGATTTCACCGCGTACGCTTCCGAGCTATCGTCCAATACGTAAATGGTGTAAAGGTCACCACCCGGGTGAACCCGGGTAACGATATGACCTTGGTGGCTTTTCAGTTGGTTAACACGCCTTCCCAGCACTACACGGGTAGCCTCCATAAGATTCGTCGCGAAAATATCCCGCTCACCCGGGTAGATTGACTGGTCCAGCAGCCGCTGCAACGTCCGGTGATCGGGATGAGAGGCCGACCACAGCTGCATGATGATGACCCGGGGACGTACCGCCTTCAAAAACGGTTCCCCCATGGCATCATGATAGGCATGATGGTTCGCGTCACACACCTCAACAGGGCCGGTAACCCACCCCACCGGTGTCTCGATATCGCGCCAACTACCTATAGCGTTAGAATGGACGATATCCCCACCGCTAAAATAGTCGAACTTCCCGTAGGAAATACGGATAGCGGCGCTACATTGATTCTCTCCCGGGAACTTATCCGCCTCCAGGGTTTCCAGGGGCGGAAAATGGTCGCGGGTATGGTCACCCACCCCCGTCCAAACAGTCCCGTTGGCAGCTATGTTCCTAATTTCAAACCCGGGGTATCGTTCCGCGTTTCGAAGCAGTACGAACTGCTGGTTGGAACCGACCACAAACTGCTCGGCCGTAGCACCGTTGGCAACATGGCATTCAACAAACCGGATGTAGTTTGCCATGTTCGGATCGCTGGACATCGGCTTCGGGTAGTTGTACTCAGGCCAGCCGCGATCTACGATTTTCTTGAACGGGATCCTGTCGCCCACCTCGGTAATCCCCGTGAGCAGGTAATCACCTTTCTCCGACTTTTCTCGGGCAAGCCGCACCTCCCCCATATGGTCATCGTGAAAATGGGTCAAGAAGATATAATCGATCTCTTTTCGGGGTAGTGGTTCTATCGCACGCTGGATGTAACGGCTAATCCATTCCCCCGTACTTTTACTATCATCGGGACGGGCGGGCGTTACACGAGACGAAGGCACCACCTCACCAGCATCCACCACCAAGGTGGTTCCATCGGGAAGGATGGCGAACAGACACTCCCCCCTACCGGTATTGATGTGGTGCATATCCAGGTAGCCCTCAGACCATGGGGGAAGGGGTTCCCCTGTTTTGACCTGGGCTAACAGTATACCGGGGCAGATAATCGACAGTAATAGCAGTGTGATTCTTAAGTGTATACCTGGAAAAATACTCATGCGTAGGGCGTGGAAATTAGAGGTTTAACCGTAATTTAATTGCTTTCGTAGGGACCATGTACCTCTTTGATAATGAAACTTTCTGTAGTATCGTCCAGTATCAAAACGTGGTAACTATCTCCACCGGGATGAACCCTGATAACGATATGTCCCTGTGTACTTTTCATTTGACCGACCAGCCTTTCACCCAAGACAACCCGGTTGACATCAAAAAGGTGGGTGGTAAAGATATCCCTGTCGCCCGTATAGATATATCGCGACAGCATATTGCGGAGCGCGGTGGCGTCCGGGTGACTCAAGGCAAATCCCTGTATCACGAATACGCGGGGTTGCGTGGCCTGGATGAATCCTACCCCCATGGCATCTTTAGCATGGTGGTTCACCTCACACACATCCACGTTGCCGGTGGCCATGCCTATCGGCGTTTCAATGTCCTTCCAGGTACCCGGCGAGTAGTCATGCACCAGATCCCCACCGTTAAAGTAATCGAACTTGCCATAGGATATCCGTATGGCAGCGCTGCACGCGTTTTCTCCGGGATAATCCTCTTCCGCCAATTGATCGAGCGGAGGGAAATGGGCGCGGGTATTATCGTGCCTGCCCGTCCAAACCTGGCCGTTGGCGGCAATGTTTCGGATCTCGAACCCGGGGTATCGCTCCGGCTGCTTTAAAAGCTTGAACTGCTGGTTGGAGCCGACTTGAAACCGTTCGGCTATCGCGCCGTTCGCCACGTGCCAGGTAACAAAGCGGATGTAGTTCGCCACGGTTGGATCACCGGAAAGCGGTTTCGGGTAGTTGTAATCGGGCCAGTCGCGATCCACGATCTTCCCAAACGGGATTAGCTCTCCCACCTCGGTAACACCGGTAAGGATAAAGTCGCCCTTCTCAGACATTTTATCGCTGAGTTTCACGTTGCCCATGTGATCGTCATGAAAGTGCGTGAGGAGGATATAGTCTAACCTCTTCTCGGGTAACGGGCGTAACATGCGGAGGATATAACGAAATATCCACTCCCCTGAACTTCTGCTGCTATCCGGTTTAAAATTGCGTTTGTCCGTACCGGTTTCGCCAGCGTCTATCATCATCGCGGTCCCATCGGGCAAAATGGCAAGCACGCACTCCCCTTTCCCCGTACTGATATGGTGGATATCCAGGTAGCCGGCACTCCAATCAGGATATTCCTTTCCCACCTCAACCTGTGCATCTGCCAAATGGGTAAAACAGATG
>DUPB01000117.1 GCA_012838585.1 Bacteroidales bacterium | reverse complement strand
TGATGAAGGGGGCTGTGATTGACGTGAAGATGTCGGACAAGCCCAACAAGAAAAGGGGAATCGAGAAGGAGGACTTCCCATACTCTTTTTCAACGGAGGGCAAATGACTCGTGGACAGATGAAGTGCTTTCACGATTTACCCGTGGTAAGCTGTATCATACATGTCAAAAATCACATAAAATAAATCAATTACTTAACCGGTAACTCGTACTTAACTGGTATATTTGTCAAAACAGTTGCCCGGGCGCTGTTTTCAAGCCAATTATTACTTCAAAGCCGCGTCTATTCTTGGGCACCTTAAATATATTTCAAATGGCAGTTTTAGTTATCATGCCCAAACAAGGGCAGTCCGTGGAGAGTTGCATCATCACCGAGTTAAAGAAAAAGGTGGGTGACCCCGTGAAAAAGGGGGAGGTGCTCTTTTCCTACGAAACGGACAAGGCCTCCTTCGAGGAGGAATCCCCCGTCGATGGCACGGTCCTGGCCATCTTCGCTAGTGAAGGGGATGAGGTGCCGGTATTGGATCGAATGATGATCATCGGCGAAGAGGGGGAAGATATTAGCGGGCTGTTGGGTGAAGGGGCAGCGGATGCCGACGGTGGGGGTGAAAGTGCCGCTCCGGCGGGTACCGTTGATGCTCCGGCGACGGGTGAAGCCGTTACTCCTGCAGCGAGTGTAGCCTCCCCCTCCGTTGTAGCCGATGCTGGTGGGGAAGCCCCCTCTAAGGTTTCGGTTAGCCCACAAGCCGATGTGCGCCCTGCTTCCCCCCGTGCTAAGAAGCTGGCGGGGGCGCACGCGTTAGATGCGACACACCTGGAGGGTACGGGACCCGGGGGGCGGGTGATCGAGCGCGACGTGAAGCGGGTGCTTGAAGAGCGTCCAAAGATGACCGCACTAGCCAAGAAAGTGGCCTCGGAAGAGGGATTGGAGACAGCCGCCAGAGGCAGTGGCCTCGGTGGAAGAGCACGTGCGGCGGACTTGGTCGCCCCGACAGCCACGGCAGCTGCATCAGCGGTCGCCCCGCGTGCTCCGGCAACCGCACCAGCCTCTATGACGGGCGGTGTCCCAGTAGGGGAGTACGAGGACCGGAAGCTTTCGAATATCCGCAAGCTCATTGCCCGATCGATGCACGCCTCGCTGCAGAATTCGGCGCAGCTCACGCACCACCTGGGGGCGGATGCCCGCCGGTTGCTGGAGCTCCGAAAAAAAGCCAAGGAGGCGCTGGCGGAGGGACGCACCGATACCAACATCACCCTGAACGACATGGTTTGCTTCGCGGTGATCAAGGCGCTGAAGAAGTTCCCGAACGTGAACAGCCATTTCTTAGGTGACTCCCTACGGCTCTTCAAGAAAGTACACTTGGGCTTGGCCGTCGATACCGAACGGGGCCTGATGGTACCCGTGATCCGGGATGCCGACGACCTGTCGATTACCGGTCTCGCTAACCGCTTGAAAGAGGCGGCCGCCGCCTGCCGAACCGGCAGCGTGAATCCCGATATCCTTTCGCCGGAGGCGGGCTCGTTTACCGTTTCGAACCTGGGCAACTACGGGGTGGAGATGTTTACGCCGGTTATCAACCTGCCGCAATCGGCTATCCTAGGGGTGAATACCATCGTGCCCAGACCCAAGGACCTGGGGAACGGCGTCTACGCGTTCGTTCCCTACATGGGGTTGAGTCTCACCTACGATCACCGCTCGCTCGACGGCGGGGAGGCTACCCGCTTCCTCAAGCAAATCGCTATCGAGATAGAGACGTTGCAGTTAGAGTTTTAGAGATATGTCTTATTTTGTTTCAAAACGAGCGTCAGTCGAATATTTTCGATAAGTGAGAACAGAGCCAAGTTTACTTGAGCTATGTCGAACGCAGAAAATATCTACGAAGTGAACTTGAAAGAAAGAGGCAAATGTAAGTAAGAAATAAGTAAACAAATTAT
>DUPB01000116.1 GCA_012838585.1 Bacteroidales bacterium | reverse complement strand
ATTAAGGCTGGTGCTTTATGTAGATCGTCCTTCATCACGTCGGCCACCCCCTCGAAGTTGTCCAGCACCTGGTATCCGTACCAGTAGCAGTTCCCGTGCACGAACGACATCTCGCGCGTCTGCCGGATCTTCACCTCCAGCTCGTTTTTGTCGATGCTCCGCTGTAGGTTCTGCCCGATATACAAGGGTTGCTTAAAGTTATGTTCATTCCACCAGTGCAACAAGGTGGTGTAATCGGCCGCGGCATGCCCTCTCTCCCAGTAAAGCTGCGGCAAGTTGTAATCAATCCACCCCTTCTCCACCCAAAGCTTGATGTCGGCATAGAGGTCGTCGTAGTTCTGTAACCCGTTGGTATCGCTCCCATCGGGATCACTCCGCTTGTTCCGGTAAATGCCGAAGGGGCTTATCCCGAAGCGTACCCACGGCTTGGTGGAGGCGATGGTCAGCTTCAACTCCTTTATCAAGCGGTTCACGTTATCGCGCCGCCAATCGCCCCGCTGGGATGGGGTAAAACCTTGGGTGGCCGCGTACCGTTCAAAGCTCTCATCGTCGGAGAACGATTGCCCCGCGATGGGGTAAGGGTAGAAATAGTCGTCCATGTGGATCGCATCCACGTCGTACCGTGTCACGATATCGCGAACCACCTCACAGATAAACGCCCGGTTCTCCGGCAAGCCAGGATCGAAGAAGAGCTGGGTCCCGTACTGCACGAACCGCTCGGGATACTTCCAGTAAATATGCTCAGGTGCCAACTCGTTGTCCAGATGAGTCTTGACCCGGTAGGGATTCAACCAGGCGTGAAGCTCCATGCCCCGCTTGTGGCACTCCTCGATTATAAAGGCAAGAGGGTCGAAGTCAGGATCATCCGGAGCCATCCCTTGCGTCCCGGTGAGAAACCGGCTCCAAGGCTCCAACTCGGAACGGTAAAAGGCATCGGCTTCGGGACGGACTTGGAAAATCACGGCGTTGATACCCGCCTCATCGAATTTCCGGACCATCTCGGTCAGGTAATGCCTCATCGCGGCGCTGTTCATCTGGCGGTAACGGGACTGACCGACCGTCTGCACCCAGGCACCCCGGAACTCCCGCTTGGGGGTCGGTGCAGCCACGCGGGTCAAAGAGCGCTTAGAAGTACCACAGGCAGTAATCAAGGTGACGAAAGCCACGAAAAAGAGCACCCCTAACAGACGGCGCATAGAACGAATGGTCATGATACAAAGTTGTTATAAATTGAGCGACAAAGATACGCATAAAATCCGTACCTTCGCGGGTTAGAGCATAAGTAAACATGAGCAACCACAAACAAATCGAGATAAAGGGAGCCCGCGTCAACAACCTCAAGGGTATCGACGTGATCATCCCGCGCAACACCTTCACGGTTATCACCGGACTCTCCGGCTCAGGGAAATCATCCCTGGCCTTCGACACCCTGTACGCCGAAGGGCAACGGCGCTACGTGGAGAGCCTCTCGGCGTACGCCCGCCAGTTCTTAGGGCGGATGAACAAGCCGGAGTGTGACTCCATCACGGGGATCCCCCCCGCCATCGCCATCGAGCAGCGGGTGAACACCCGCAATCCCCGCTCCACGGTGGGTACCTCCACCGAGATATACGAGTACATGCGGCTCCTCTATGCCCGCGTGGGGAAAACCATCTCGCCCATCTCGGGTGAGGAGGTGAAGCGACACTACGTGCACGACGTGGTGGAGAAGATGCAGGAGTACCGCGAAGGTACCCGCATGGCCGTGATGGCCCGCGTTCAGCTT
>DUPB01000115.1 GCA_012838585.1 Bacteroidales bacterium | reverse complement strand
GTTAAAATTATAAAAAATAACTGCTTTCAGGATTTTTTTGTTTAACCTTGTAACGAAATAATCAAGAAGAGTTTCATATGTAACACAAGTTAACCGGTTTACTATCTTTTAGGAACCGCTGTTTTTTTTAAACGGGGAATGAGAACAAACAATGGCACCTGTTCCCTGATGCACTGCAACCGGCTTTTCTTGGGATTACAGATACTGTTCCCAAAAGTGTGTCTGAATAAGTGAAAACACATAGTTAAGGGGTCTTAAGGGATATCAAAGAAATTCTCATCTTTATCGATACAGGACACCGCCCGCATGCGTGCATGGGGGTTATTCACGGTGATGGGGTTATTCGCGACGTACCCCTGCATGCGGCAGCTCACCATAGACACGGTCAACATATCGTTCCCGTTAATGGTAATGTAATCGTAAAAGGCACCGAGGTTGGACAGTGCCGGGTTACCCCCTGAAAATGCCTCCACGTTCGTGAGCGATGTGTGTCCTTTCCCTTCAATCATCAGCGGGTGAATATCCGTTATCTTTTCTCCCGTGTTGGCAATGATGGAGCCCTGCGAGATTTGCCAGTTCCGGTTTTTGGTGTTGTCCCCGCTTTTGTAAATCCCAATGGTTACGCAATCCAGGTTAAAGTTCGTGAGTTGCCCGTACGTGGCTTCACCCAAGTAAATTCCACCATACACACCAAACGTGAACAGATCGATCAGTTGCGCGTTATCGGTGCGGTTAATCCAATAGGTGAACGTTTTTTGTTTTACTACCCAATCTACCACCTCCTTGCTGAACGTGCGGCCAAATTCGCGCATGTTGGAAGGGTTAACATGGCAATGGAGTATACGTGGGATATCATAGCAGCGGTCAATCGTGATAAATTCACCACTCAGGGGATACCCGTAACAGTGTTCAAACAGTATCTGCTCGCAGATATTGTTTTGTGAGCGGAAGTCCATGGCCATGTATTCGCCGTAGAAGGTGAGGCAGGAGAGCGTGACTCCCTCCACGATACGCTCTGTATCGCTCATCTTGATGGTGGGTTTGTATTGGATGATGTCATGAGCAGTCTGGTGTGACTGTTTTGGGTACCAGAACTGTATGCCCCGGATTTGCGTGGCTGACTCCACGGTGATGAACGGTTCATTCGTGTCGGTTATGGTAAACAGTGACCCGGTAGGCGCATTCTTTAGGGGGTGTTTCGTACCACGCCCCGTGGGTCCGTGGGCACCGATCAGGGAGACGTTTTTCCGAAGGATGATTCCCGTGGCAACGGGATACCCTTCTTCCGTGGGGGTTACGTAAAGGGCACTACCCGAGGATGAGGCCCAATCGATGGCCGCTTGCAGGTTTTCGCGATTCTGCTCTGGTGAATTTTCTGGCAAGACACCGAACTGTTGGATGGAAACCATCCCTTGAAATGATTTCCCTTCAACTTGAGTTTGTTGCCTCTCCTCGCTGTATGGAATCTCCTCTATGCATGGAGTTCCCCCGGTGTATGCCTTAAAACAGGCAAGCGTGATGGTAACGCACAACGTTATCTTCTTCATACCATTATAGTTAAAGGTTTTTTTAACGCCTTGTTCTCAATCAGGCGTTCTTCGTCATCTATTCCCTGTTTGGCTGTTCGTTGGTTAATAACCACTGCCTTTAATAAAGGAGTCTGTCACACGGCTTCCAGCTTTCAATAGCAAAAAATCAGCTCCCCGCCCTCTCTGATCTTTTCATGCGTGATTTGAGTTCCCTCGATTGTCTCGCCATTTAGCAGCACGGTTTTTACGACTTGATCAATGGATTTTCGGTTTTCTGTACGGATAGTAAAGGTGGATTCATTCGCCCGAATGGTGATTCGATCGAATAACGGTGAGGTCAGTTCGTAGGTGTCGCTGCCCACCAATAGCGGGTAGAAGCCCATGGCCCCAAAAATGAACCAGGCGCTCATGGTTCCATCATCCTCATCCATTTCCGGGAGGTAACCCTCCACGTGATTGCGGAAAGCACGACCGTAGAAGGGTTCCGGATACTCGGCATTTCCCCCGTACCTGTGCACCATATCCCGGGTTAGAAAATCCCGGATCGTCTTTTGGCTTTTCTCGGGACTTCCCAGCAGGTTAAAGATATAGGGGGTATGGATGTCCGGCTCGTTGCCCTGGTTGAACAGGTCGTTTTCAAAGAAGTAGGTCAACTGTTGTTCCAAGGTGTCCATACCTACCCATTCAATCATCTTGTTTAGATAGGGTGGGGCTGCCCAACGGAACTGCCAACGGGTTCCCTGGTAAAGACCGCTCCCCTTCATCGCTTCGAACTGGGGCGTAATGTGCATGAACTCGTTTTTCCAGGTGGTCTCGAATATCGAATCTGCGCGTCGCGAGAAATCGTTCGCGTCCATTGTATAACCCAGTATGTCGGCAATTTCACCTAACGCCCATAAGTCGTATGCTGTTTCCAGCCGTTGATCCGGTGTCTTTGTTGGGAGGTTTTCGGCCTCTTCTTTCATCGTGTTGTAAGCAATGGTAAAGTCGATGTTCTCCACTCCCTTTTTATACGCGTCCAACAACATGACCTGGGAGTGCTCCGTGCGGACGGTGGGTGACGATTCAAAGGGGGTAGCCCAATCCTTTTTGCCCGTTCTGTACAGCTCCAAAATTGACCGGGCGATATCACTCATCACCTCATCCTCTAAAATGACCAATAGGGGAAACTTAGTCCTGAACGCGTCCCACATGGACCACGAGCTGTAATAGGTGAAGTCGCTCGCTTTGTAAACAACGCCGTCTGTACCTAAATAGTGTCCCTCACTGGAGGTAACGTTCATGGGACTCAAATATATTCTGTAAAGGGAGGTGTAATAAATGGTTCTTAGATCATCGTCCCCCCCTTCAATTTCTATTTTATTCAGTTTTTCTCTCCATTGTAGCTTCGCGCTTCTCTTTATCTTTTTGAAGCTACTTTTTTCTTCCAGCCTGGCTTCGTTTCGGGCAGTTTCCTGGTCAATGGGGGAGACGGTGACCCTTATCTCAACCGTTTTTACTTTGTCGTTGAAAACGATGAGCGCGTTTTCTTCCCCGGCGTTTTTAACTTCAAACGGGTGATTCGTTTTAAATTCGAACCAGAGCTTATAGCTGCCACGGGCACATGCGGTGGGGGATATCACGTACCCTTCGATCGTGTTGGCATCGGTTACGTTGTACGAGCAGGACACGTTACGTGACTCAAACGATGAAGCGAAGTCAATATAGAACACCTTCTCTGCATTCCAGGGAAATGTATATCGCTCGACGGCCATGTTGTGGGTTGCCGTCAACGCACACTTCACGCCATTGTCGAGCTTTGTCTCGTAGTACCCCGGAACAGCTTTCTCCGTGCCCTTGACAATCGATAGGGTTTCATTGGGCAAGGCCGGCTTTATCCGGATATTTCCACCTGTGCCACTGCATCCTACCCCCGAGATCCGGTTGATGGATATTCCCGAGATCGTTGGGACGGCAAAGTCGTAACCACCATGTTGCCCCGGGTCGCTGTCGGGACAGACAGATATCATTCCAAATGGCACAGTAGCCCCGGGGGTGACTTGACCGTGATCGCCTGAGGACCCCATGAATAGATTCACCTGTTTCTCGTTACGCGTACACGAAGTGAGTACCAAGAAACCCAGAAAAACAGATAAGATGATTGTTCTTTGCATACGAGATTTTTGTCTATTACACTACAGTGTATGGAAATATGTCGGTTTCGCGCTATGCTCCCTTATTATTATAAACTTGTTACTACTTTATGTTGCTTTAAATAGGTGTTACCGTTGACCGTTTCTGTTAATTGTTCAACGATAGGTTTCGCTCCTATCACAAAAAATATGTACTTTTGTTTGTAGTAACGGTATGTTTTGCTTTCTGCAAATTTACAACAAATAGTGCAGCAAGTAAACAGTGAAGACACGTGGGTGGTTAAAATTATAAAAAACAGTTGTTTCCAAGATTTTTTTTGTTTAACCTTGTAGCGAAATATCCAAACAGTTTATATTGTACAGCTCAAGTTAACCGGTTAACTTGCTTTTGGGAATAGCTTTTTTTGAAAATGGGGAATATGAAAAGTAAAGAAGAGTTTCATCGCTACACTGGTGACCTGAGTCAGGTTTTAGGCATCAAGGAGTACGAGTTGACATCGGGAAGAGCGAAAGGCGTGAGGGCGTATGACGTGAAAAACGGATCCGGCCTGGAGTACACGCTCTTGGGAGATAGGTGCCTGGATATTAGTAGCTTGTCTATTCATGGGGTGAATTGCGGTTACCTAAGTAAAACCGGGATATCCGCTCCATGTTACAGCGAAAGCGGGATGAATTTTTCCCGGAGCTTTTATGCAGGATTTCTTACTACTTGCGGGTTAAGGAACGTGGGCAACGCTTGTGAATATAACGGTGAGTTATTTGGGTCGCATGGGCGCGTATCGAACCTACCCGCCGAAGAAGTTAACACGTCGGTCGATTGGGTGGATAACGTGCCGGAAATGACGGTGAGTGGCAAAATACGGGAGGCCTCTTTTTTCGGCGAAAATCTATTGCTGGAGCGGCGTGTTACTTGCCGGTACGGCGAAAATAGCATTTACATTAGCAACGTGGTCGAAAACCAGGGGTTCGAAACAGAGGTGTTGATGTTACTTTTGCATTTCAACATCGGGTATCCATTATTATCCCCTTCCGCACGGTTTATATCTTCTTCCGAACGCGTTGTTCCCAGAGATATCGTGGCCGAAGAGGGGATTGCCGATTATAGGCGTGTGCAACCACCTACGGCCAATTACAAGGAACAAGTTTTCTATCACACTTTAAGGGGGGATAAGAACCAAGCCACATCGGTGGCATTGATTAACCCTGAACTTGAGTTAGGGGTTTCGTTGCATTTTAACATGGAAGAGTTCCCGCTTTTTGGCCAATGGAAGCAAATGGGAGAAGGGGAGTACGTGATGGGAATGGAACCCAGTAACTGTTACGTGGGAGGACGCCTGGATCCGCGCAATAAAGGAATTCTCGTTCACATACAACCATTTGAGAAAAAACGATTTGACGTGAAAGTAGAAGTGCATGTTGGACTTGATTCGCTTGATAGGATAGAGGATAGCATTGGTCGTCTCTGAGCTACCGGTTGATTTTATGAATTGTAAATAACTTAATATAGAGCTTATGTTTAGGAATTACGTTTTAGTGGGCATGCTATTGGTTTCAGCGCTGCTACAGGGCCAATCCAATCTTTCGTACGTTGATCCCACGATTGGTGGGGTAGGACATATCTTACAACCAACGCGCCCCACGGTGCATTTACCCCACAGTATGTTGCGGTCGTTCCCGATGAAGCAGGATCAGTTGGACGATCAGATCCATTATTTCCCGTTGAATATGGCGTCTCATCGCGTCTCCTTCGTGTTCCAGTTTTTACCCGTTAGCGGGAAGGGAGACCCTTGGAACGAACGGTTCACGATAGAGTCGGAACAATCTACCCCCTATTATTACCAGGCTACCTCGGAGATGACGTACAACCGCGTGGAGTTTACCCCTGCCGCCCGGAGTGCCATGTTTCAAGTAACCTTTTCGGGTAACCAGGGTAACTGTTTACGGCTGGGTATTCTCAACCAGGAAGGGGAGGTAGAGGTGAACGCTCGTAGCGTTACCGGGGTGGACCATTTTAACGGGATGAAAGCTTACTTCTATGGCGAGGTAGATAGTGATGTAACCGATGTCACGTACCGGGGAGAAGACAAAAAACAGCTGTTGCTGGCGTTGAGCGAAGAGGCGAGGACCGTTCGCTTTAAGTATGGCATTTCGTATATCAGCGTGGAGCAAGCGAAGCAAAACTTGTATAACGAGATCCCGGGTTGGGACTTCGATTTGATCAAGCAAAAGGCGTATGACGCGTGGGATGAGGTGATGTCGAAAATCAATGTTGAAGGTGGAACGGAAGCGAGGAAGCGGGTTTTTTATACCGCGCTATACCGTTGTTGCGAACGGATGGTTGATATCAACGAGTACGGTCGTTACTACAGTGCCTATGACCACCAGGTGCACGAGTCCGATAAGCCCTTTTACGTGGATAACTGGCTTTGGGATAACTATATAGCCCTGGAGCCGCTGACCATGATCCTGGATCCCGAGATGGCACAGGAGAGGATTCGTTCTTACGTGACCATGTACGAGCAAAGCGGATGGATGCCCTCTTTTGCGGTGGTATTTGGTGACTGGCCGGCCATGACCGGGAACAACGCGGCGATCTGGATGACCGACGCGTGGGCCAAAGGGCTTCGGGATTTTGATTTTGAAAAGGCTTATGAAGGCATCAAGAAGGGTTCCCTGGAAGCTACCCTTTTACCTTGGAACAATGGTCCCGCCACATCCCTCGACTCTTTCTACAATGAGCATGGGTTTATGCCCGGTTTACGACCGGGAGAGGTGGAGACGGTAAAAGAGGTGGACCCCCACTGGGAAAGGCGGCAGAGCGTCTCGGTTACTATAGATAACAGCTACAGCGACTGGTGTATCGCGCAAATGGCCCATTACGCGGGTTATGATGAGGACAGGGAGTTGTTTTTAAAACGCTCATTATATTATCATAACGTGTTCCGTGAAGAAAAAGGAATCGTTTGGCCCAAGGATAAGCATGGGGAGTGGATAGAACCCTATAATCCCAGCTTTGCCGGGAGAGAGTACTTTACCGAGAACAACGCGTACACGTTTAACTGGGCCGCGAAGCATGATTTTCAGGGACTGTTCAAGCTGATGGGGGGAACAAAGCAAGCGGAGGCGAAACTCGATCAGCTGTTTCGTGAGGAGTTGGGTACTTCAAAATTCAAGTTCTGGTACATACAGCCCGATGCGTCGGGATTGGTGGGACAATTCGTGATGGGTAACGAACCGAGTTTCCATATCCCTTACCTGTACAATTACATGGGCTCGCCTTGGAAAACCCAAAAACGTATCAGGATGTTGCTGGACACTTGGTTCACGGACGACCTGTTCGGGATTCCCGGTGATGAGGATGGTGGGGGAATGTCCTCCTTCGTGGTGTTTTCCATGATGGGCTTTTTCCCCGTTACCGCGGGTATCCCCATCTACAATATCGGTAGCCCCACGTTCGAAAAGGTAAGCATCGAGCTCCCGAACGGAAAGCAGTTCGTGATTAACGCGAAGGGCAACTCGGTAACGAACAAGTATATTCAAAATGCAAAGCTTAACGGTCAGGAATTAAGCAAGTGTTGGTTTACCCATGAAGAGCTCGCGAAAGGAGGTCAACTTGAGTTGCAAATGGGCGACAGACCCAATGTAGCGTGGGGCAGTAGTGAAAAAGATACCCCACCATCGTACAACGATTACAGATCCATTCTTAAATAGGTGGGTCCGGTAACTTTGCATCTGCTCTTGCACGATCGTTTTGGAAGGAAACGGATCGTTCACGTGGATAGGAATACTATGAATTCCCGCGCACTCGGCAGGAACGTGGGAATACAAAGAATTAATGATGAATTTGGAAACTAAAAAACTCGTTTTATTTGGAGCGGGTAAAATCGGGCGCTCGTTCATAGGGCAATTGTTTAGCCGCTCTGGGTATGAGGTTGTATTCGTGGATATCAACCCGGGCTTAATTGAGGCGTTAAATCAAGAACGTTCTTACAAGGTATTCGTACGCGACACCCATCCCGAAACCATCGTTGTTAACAACGTGAGGGGTGTTCAAGGAAGGGATATTGAAAAGGTTGTTGCCGAGGTTGTTTCGGCCGATATTCTGGCCGTTTCCGTGGGTAAGAATGGCCTTAGGGGCATTGTCCCTTCCCTTTCCCTCGGGTTGCTTGAACGTGAAAAAGCGAATCCTGGACGGATGGTAGATATCATCCTGGCTGAGAACATGCGGAACGCGGCTCAATTCCTTTTCGAGGAGTTGAAGCACGCCCTTCCCGACCATTACCCGTTAGCGCGACGGGTGGGACTGGTTGAGACGAGCATCGGGAAAATGGTTCCCTTGATTCACGACCAACATGATGACGACCTTCTTTCGGTTTATGCCGAGGCGTATAACACGTTGATCGTTGATAAAAAAGGGTTCAAGAATCCAATACCTTCCGTTTTGGGGATGGAAGCGAAAGAAAACATGAGCGCGTGGGTAGATCGCAAGCTCTTTATACACAACTTCGGGCATGCCGCGGTGGGCTACATGGGTTACGTGTATCAACCAACCTTATTTTTCCTGTGGGAGGTGCTGGAGGATGATAACATCCGCTTGTCAGTACGTGAAGCGATGCGGCAGAGCGCCGCCGCGTTGCAACGTGAGCACCCGGGGGTCTTTTCAAAGGAAGCGTTGCAGGAGCATATCGATGACTTGCTTCGTCGCTTTTCGAATCGAAGCCTGGGAGATACCGTTTTTCGTGTCGGTTGTGACCTGTACCGTAAGTTATCCTCTGACGATAGGGTGGTTGTCCCGTTGATGTCGGCGTACAATAACGGTTTGCCTTACGAAAGGCTGCTGGATGTTTTAGCTTTGGGATTGCGTTTCAAGGCGGCTGACGTGGATGGAGCGATGTATCCCCGGGATGTGGAATTTCATAAGGAGCTGAACGAACATGGTACCTTACACGTTTTTGAGAGCGTGTGTGGTTTCACGCCCGAGGTGGCACGCCTTTTTCTAAATCAAATCAATGAACGAACCTTATTACAGTGATAGGTGTGATGAAAAAACATGTAACGCTTTTCGTGGCGGGTCTTTTCTTATGTAGCCTGACCGGGTGCTCGTTTTTTTCAGTGGGTAAGGAACCTGTATTGGAAAAGTCTTTTTCAGTATCGGACAACCAGATTACCATCTACTCTTCAGCGGTTACCGATACCCTCAACATTTTGCTCTTTTCCGATACCCACCTCTTTGCTAAGGACGATAGGGAGAAACCGTATGAGCAGTACAGCAAGCGCATGTCGGGAGCGTATAACGTTACCAAGCATTATAAAACGGGTGGAGAGACCACGCCCTCGCTCGTTTTCTTGGAAACCGTACAGGTAGCCCGTGAAAAGAAAGTGGACCTGTTGGCCATGTTGGGAGATATATTCAGTTACCCCTCGGAGTATGCTATTGAATGGGCGGACTCTATACTTCGTGATGCCCGACTCAATTACGTCTACGTGGCCGGTAATCACGATTGGCATTACGAGGGAATGCCCGGCTCGTCGGAAGATTTAAGAAAGACCTGGATCGATAAACGCCTGCTACCTCTTTACCAGGGACATAACCCGCTCTATTACGCGGTGGACGTGAAAGGTGTGAGGGTACTCGTTATCGACAATTCCACCTACGAAATATCTGCTGAGCAGTTGGCGTTTTTCAAAGAACAGGCTCGCACAGGTCTGCCCCTTTTGCTGATGACGCACATTCCCTTTTACATGCCCGGGCGGGGAGTTGGCTACGGCTGTGGACATCCCGACTGGAATAAAGCGCACGATGGTGGGTACCGAATTGAGAGGCGGGAGCCATGGCCCGAGGAGGGACACACGGCTACCACTATGCAGTTTCGGGACGAAATCTTGAATACGCCCAACTTGCTGGCCGTTTTCTCGGGTCACATCCATCACCAGACACTGGATGTTTCCAAACGCAACTTGCCCATGTTCGTGGGGAAACCTAATTTCTCGGGACATTACTATGACGTCACGATTATGCCCATGTCGGTAGAGTAACGCACGATGGCATATTTCTCCTCAAATTGGGAAGAGGTATTTTGATAGATATCATTCATATTTTAGGATATATTACACTTATGAATCCAGTTTTCACATCCTCAGATAGGACAAATAGCAGAAAAACGTTGTTCTTTTTCCTTTTGCTCTTCTTTGTTGTCGCTGGGCTCTACGCGCAGGGTAATAACCCGCAAGAGCATGTGACTTTTATGAATACCCCTGTTCTTTTCAGTAAAAACGGGCAAAAGTATCAACAACTTGTCGCGGGTTATACTTCGGGTGACGCGGGGAAGATAGTTTTTCGGTATGGCGGTAAAGAATTATTAGTTTCAGATACGAGGAAAGGATATAATAAGTTCTTGTTGACAGTTCCGGCGGTGAACAAGCCAAAGGAAATTACCCTGGAAACAACGATCAACGATGGGAACAAAATGTATCACAAAGTTCTTCTCGTTCCTCCCCGGAAGAAATGGACCATCTACTTTGTCCAGCATTCCCATACAGATATAGGGTACACTCGTCCGCAATCCGAAATACTTGCCGAGCATATGCGTTACATCGATTACGCGTTGGATTATTGTGACCAGACTGATCATTTGCCGGATGAGGCCAGGTTCAGGTGGACATGTGAGTCAGCGTGGGTGACCCGTGAATATATTCGTACAAGACCCGAATCACAAATTAAGCGTTTGTTGAAACGAATAGGGGAGGGGAGGATAGAAGTGACCGGTATGTTCGCGAACATGTCTGAAATAGCCGATGAAAATACCATGTTCGATTTCTTACAGCCCCTTAAAGAGATTAAGGACTCGGGCATTCAGGTTAAAACAGCTATGCAGAACGATGTCAACGGAATAGCATGGTGCATGCCTGATTATTTGAAAAATACCGGGGTTAAGTACCTTATCATGGGTATAAATGAAACGAGGTCGATAAGACCGTTTGATATACCCACCTGTTTTTGGTGGGAAGCACCATCCGGGGAAAGATTGCTGGCTTTCAGGGGTGAACACTACATGACCGGCAATTTTTACAACATAGAAAAAGAGGAGATCGATTTCACCCATCTGATATGGGGCATTTCGGAGTTGGAGAAGAAAGGCTATCCGTTCGAACGGATAGGCCTCCAGTTCTCCGGCTATTTTACGGATAATGCCCCACCGTCAACTGCTGCCTGTAAATTTGTTGAAAAGTGGAATGCCACCTACGAATTTCCTAAACTAAAATTAGCCGTGGCAAGTGAGTTCATGGAATATGTGGAGGAAAATCATGCCGGAGAGTTGCCCGTTTACAGGAATGCCTGGCTCGATTGGTGGACGGATGGCTTTGCCTCTATTTCCCGTGAAACAGCGGAAATCAGGAAAACACAGAACGCTATGCAGCAAGACGAAGGGTTATTGGCCATGGTCTCATTGCTGGATGGCGAACTGTCGCCTAACATCGAAAAGAAAATTGAGCACATCAAGGAGAACATCATTTTCTTTGATGAACATACGGTTGGAGCGGCCGAAAGTATTCAATACCCCTATGCTGAAAATTCAATTAAGCAGTGGTTACAAAAAGGGGCTTACGCTTGGGAAGCCGTGAAAAAAGAGACACTGTTAAAGGAAGAAGCTTTAGCCCGGTTACAACCTTACCTGCACAAAGCAGATTTCCCCGTTATTTACATTATCAATCCCATGGGATGGGATCGCTCAGGATCCGTAGAGCTTTTTATCGATTCAGAGGTATTGCCTCCTGATAAAAAAGCCCGTGTTACGGATGTTTCCACAGGGGAGGAGGTCCCGGCCCAACTGATGAAAAAAAGGACTGAAGGAGCGTATTGGATGCTTGAAGTAAAGGATGTTCCCGCGTTAGGTTATAAAGCCTTAAGGATAGATACGACGGACGAGCCGTTGAAACCTGAAACAGTTCCCGAAACCGAGGTTTTGGAAAATGGGTTTTACCGGGTAGAAGTGGATAAAAAGACCGGAGCAGTGAAAAGCCTTTTCGACAAAGCGCTTCGCCTTGAGCTGGTAGATTCCAACAACCCTTACCATTTGGGACAACCCATCAGGGAGACATCCGAACAACGCGACAAACCCCCGTTCCACCGGACCGTGAGTAATAACACCAGCGTGGAAAAAGGGGTAAAGGGCACCATTTGGGAAAGCCTGAAAATATCTTCAAATATGCCTGGATTCAGCGGTGACAGATCAGGAGCATCAAAAGGGTTGGAGCTTGAAATAAGGCTCTACCGTAACACCCGGAAAATAGAGTTTAAATACAGCGCTCATAAGGAGATATTCACCGATCCCGAAGCATTGTACATCGCTTTCCCGTTTTCATTGCCGGATGGTAAGATCGTGTTTGAAACAATCGGGGGAACATTAACCCAGGGCGAACAGTTGCCGGGATCGTCTTCCGACTGGAACGTTGCACAGAATTTCGTTTCGGTACGAAGCAGCAAAGGGCAGGTGGTAGTTGTGAGCAACGAGGTGCCGCTGTGGCACTTCAGCGATTTCAACATGGGTAAGTTCGAGCGCTATCCCAAACAAGGAGTTCCCTGGCTCTATTCGTGGGTGATGAACAATTACTGGTTCACCAATTTCAGGGCTTATCAGGAAGGAACTTTTAGCTGGAGTTATCAGCTTACTTCCACAAGCGATACCAGCAACGCTTTTGCCACGAAATTCGCGTGGGGGGAACGAAACCCTTTTGCTACCAGAACTCTTCCCGCGGGAGAAAACAAGTTGAGCAACCCGTTGCTAAGGACATTAAAAATCGATGCCCCGGAAAACGTCCTGCTAATTAATATACGCCCATCTTTTCATAAAAAATCGATCCTGCTGCATTTCCGTGAACTTGAAGGGGTGCCTGCCGATATTAATCTATCGCCAGATAATCCAGCCTTCACCATTAAAAAAGTGACCGAAATTAACGCCCTGGGAGAAAGAACCGGACAACCGGTATCAACCATCCGGTTAAAACCTCATGAAGTGAAATTTATTGAAGTAGAATTTTAATATTTTACCAAACAAAATCAAAAAAACGTGTACAATGAAAGCAATTCTTACTACCCTTTGTGTTTTGTGTGTATCGTTATCCGCTTTTGCTACGCGTAACGAGTCTTTTGTTCCAGACGTGTCCAAGAAAGATACCATACATATCGTGGGACATGCCCATATGGATATGAACTGGTTGTGGACATACTCCGAAACGATGAAAATGTGTAACGACAACCTTAGGCAGGCTGTCGCTTTCATGAAGGAGTTCCCAGATTATACCATGGTTCAGAGCCAGGTTTCTGTTTACGAATTCGTGAAAAAAGTAGACCCCCCATTGTTTGAAGAGGTGAAAAAATATGTAAAAGAGGGACGCCTTGAGCCTGTTGGAGGTATGTGGACCGAGGGGGATGCGAACCTCTCTTCCGGTGAGGCCATCGTTCGTTCCTTTTTACTCGGACAACGTTACTTCCAAGATAATTTCGGGAAAATGGCAAATATTGGTTGGTTGCCCGATAACTTCGGCCATGTGTCACAAATGCCTCAAATATTGAAGTTAGCCGGATGTGATTATTACTATTTCCACCGGTGTAAACCCTATGTAGGTACTTTCTGGTGGGAAGGTAGCGACTTATCCAAAGTCCTGTGCTATGGTAACAACACCTATAACGGTGATATTACCGAGAACCTGAAAGATGAACTCACTAAATTTGATCCTAAAGGTCACAGGATCCTGCACATTACGGGCGTGGGAGACCATGGAGGAGGTCCCACCCGTGCAAATATCGAAAAGATACATGAGTTAGATAAAAGGGCGGGTTATCCTTCCGTGAAATTTACTACGGCCCAAGACTTTTTTGAAAAAAGCGCTGTTGAAGCCAAAGATAAGCCAACGCATCATGGTGAAATGCAGTTTATATTCGAAGGTTGCTACACAACGGTATCCGAGATAAAGTCCGGAAACCGCGACAATGAAAACATGCTTTACAGTAACGAGTTTTTTAACACGCTGCGTTGGTTAAAGGGAGATAAGTATCCCGCGGAAGAAATCCGTGACCTGTGGATTACGCAAACATTTAACCAGTTTCACGATATTCTTCCCGGATCGGCTATCTACGAAGCCAATAGAGAAGCCGTTGCCCGCTACATGGAAAACCTCCGGGTATCGACGGAGTTAAGGGATAACGCTTTCAGGAAAACAGCAGACGAAATAAAATTTCAGACCCACATGGGACAACCTATCGTAGCGTTTAACCTGCAGCCTGTCGGTCGTAAAACAATTGTGGAAGCAAACGTTTACTCCCACGAGCAACCCGCGTCCGTGAAATCGACGAGCTGGGGCAATTATTACGGATCGAAAAACATCACACCCATCGATAAGGGGCAGGGAAATTATCCTACCGTTTTGGTTCGTGATGCGTTAGGAAAGACGTATCCCGCCCAAATTGTATGGTCTAAGGTAACTCCTCCGGGATTCACCTCTAAAGTGCAATTCATTGTGGATGAAATGCCGGCAGGAGGGTACAAAACGTTCTACGTGGATATGACCCAACCGGGCACGTTTAACGAACCGATTCCTTTTGAAGACAACACGTTCGAAACAGATTTCTTCAAGGTGAAGGTGAACATGCAAACCGGTTCAATATCAGGTCTGTATGATAAGCGTAGCGGAAAAGAATACGTAAAAGAAGGAAAAGAGTTGAATCAGCTTAAAATTTACCTCGAAGATAAAAAAGGGGGAATGAAGTCATGGACCCTGAATAAGATCACAAAAGAAGAAAATGTAGATGATGTAAAAAGCGTGAAGGTAGTAGAAAACGGGCCAGTAAGGGCGTGTGTTGAAACGGTTAAACACTGGGGCAAATCGAGTTTCATTGAAAGAACCTATATTTACCGTTCTTATCCGAGAATCGAATACGAGATGGAAGTGCATTGGCTTGAAACCGGCACGGACTCAACCGATTCACCCATGTTAAGGGCTCACTTCCCATTGGCATTTGATGCGCCAAGATTTTACTGTCACGTACCTTTTGATGTGGTTGAAAGGCCGGCAAACGGTAAATTTCAGGGAGGACCTGTACCCAGGTATCTTACCTCACAGTCAAATGTTTACGGTGTTGACCCTGAAAAAGCTGACGGACAGGAAGTGCCCGCGCAAAAATGGGTAGACGTAACCGATGGGCAAACCGGTATAGCCCTTTTGAATAAAACCAAATACGGGCATTCTTATCACGATGGAGAACTGCGGCTTACGTTGATGAGGGCTGCAGGCAATCCGGATATCTATCCCAATCTCGGTAAATTTGTTATTAAATATGCGCTTTTCCCTCATGAGGGAGATTGGAAGAATGGTGTATGGACAGAAGGTGATGACTACAATGTTCCCGTGCTGGCTGAAGAGCCTCCCTCCTTGGCACTGGTGAAAGATCATGCCACACAGCCCGAGGAAAAATCGTTCTTCTCCTTGACCCAACCCAACGTGGCAATAACAGGGATTAAACAATCCGAAGAAGGCGATGAACTTGTAATCAGGATGGTGGAAATTGAAGGGAAAGCAACAACCGCTACTCTTGAGTTGCCCATTACGGCAAAATCGGCACGAAGGCTGAACTTGATAGAAATGCCCCTGCAGGGTGTGGCCGCACCTACCTTACAAGGCACAACCCTGTCGGTACAGTTGAAGCCGCATGAGATCGTGACAATCGGTATTAAACCCTAGCGGGTAAACAAAAACAACGTGCGTGAAACCCAGATAAAAGAGTTTCTAAATAGTCACCCTGTCAAGACTTAGTTTTAGGTTTGACACGTTTATCATGGGACATTCGTTTAATTCTAATTTAAGAGCAGGACAGGTAAAGATACCGGAATGTTCCGCTCTTCCTTCCATAAGCATGACGATGGTATGTGTCTTAAAGCTTACTTCTCCTTTTGCAACCCTTTGAGTATTTACACGCTATTATGTGGAGTTATCGGCTTGGTTGCCCTTGTTTGGTTAAATAATATCAATTATTATTATTTTCGCTTGTTTGTTTATTTTATTTGTTTTAATATTGCATTTGTTTTAATAAGTGTTTCTTTTGTGAATGTAGTTAACCGGTTTAGCTTTCGTCACATATGTTCTGAAAAAAAGAACGGGTGATCATGACGAGATTAGCGGTGTCTGTTGGCGATAGAAGGCAACGGTAACTATACAAGGTGTTACACCGCAGAATATTTGCTTTACTATTCATGTAATAATTAAAACTAGTTGAAAAAGAGGTTGTTTTTAACATGTTGCTAAACCGGTTAACTTGTTTTTTATAGTTTATATCCTAAACAAATGAAAATGAAAAGTGAAAGTTATTGTAAATTTATCGAAAGGGCTACTATGTTTTTTTTGACACGTGTTTAAATGAAAGACTTGCTATGATTAAACGTTTTTATTGTCTAATGTCGATACTCCTCGTGTGTCAGATGAGCTGGATCGTGTTGTGTGCGCAATCACGTAACCTGCAAACGACCATTCAAAGCTATGACGTGTCTGTTTTAGACTGGAAATTATGGGGATATCGCCCCCATTACTGGAAAATGGATTTTGATTTCAAGAATCTAACCGGCAATTGGGCCGAATATGCTGATATTGATTTTACTATTCCAGGTTCAGTACAAATGGCTTTAAAAAACGCACACGTTATCGAGGATTGGAATACCGGTTTGAATAGCACGGGGGTAGAATGGATAGAGAACAGGCACTGGCTGGTTGTTAGTAAAATACCTGACAAGTGGCTTCCTGAAGAAGGGAAGGAAATGCTTATGGAATGCGGTGGCTTGGATTATAAAGGGAGTATTTTCGTGAACGGGAAAGAGGTTGGTGGATTTGACAATGCTTTTATTCCTTACACGTTTGACATTACCGGGTACTTAAGCGATACCGATAACACGATAGTCTTTGTTTTCGAGTGTCCCCCAAGCTATTTGGGACAGATTGGCTATACCTCGCGAGTGAGGGATTGGAAACCTCGATTTAATTACGGGTGGGATTGGATACCGCGTATCGTACAGACGGGCATTTGGGATGATGTGTACTTAACGGTGAAGGACGTGAAAGCGGCTTCGCTCTCTCGCGTACAGGTACTGACTGATGCCGATAAAAGGGATGAGAAGGGGACTTTGTTCATAAAGGCAGAACCCAATTACCGGGCTTTGAAAGGCAAGGTGAAGGTGGAATTGACGAGCCCGGGTGGGAAAGAGGTTTTTTCAGAAACGATCCCGGCTAACCATCTTTCGATAGGGCGAAAATGGGACGATATCCCCGTGAATCGTTGGTTCCCGAATGGTTTAGGCGAACAACCCTTGTATGAGGTACGCCTTACCTTATTGGATGAAAATGGTGATGTTTCTCAGCAAAACAGCTACCGCGTTGGATTCAGGAACTTGCGATGGCTTCCTACTGAAGGAGCCCCTGTTGACGCGGATCATTGGCTTTGTTCCGTTAACGATCAACCTTTCTTCTTGCAAGGCGTTAACTGGACCCCTATTCGTCCTAACTTCGCGGACTTGACGCGCATGGATTATCGGGAATTGTTGGCGACATACAAAAAAATGGGAGTGAACGCGATTCGAATCTGGGGAGGTGGGTTCCCGGAAAAAGAGTGGCTATACGATATTTGTGATGAAATGGGGATACTTATCTGGCAAGACTTCCCATTAAGCTCTTCCGGCCTGGACAATTACCCGCCTGAAGGAGAAAAAGAGATACAGGAGATCTCGAACATCGTGGAACACTATTTGATACGTTTGGGACACCACCCTTCCTTAATGCTATGGTGTGGAGGAAATGAACTCTATCAAAAAGGGGATGTCGCGCCGATAACGGATGCTCATCCAATGATTGCGGCCATCAAGAAAATCGTCATATCGTTAGACCCTACCAGGAAATTCGTTCCCGCTTCACCCTCGGGCCCCACTTTGAGCAACAACCCCGATTTATATGGGAAAGGCATTAGTTGGGACGTGCATGGCCCATGGAACCTCCCTTTTACCCAACCTTCCAATTACATGGAGCTGGTGAAGGATTTTTGGACGAAGAACGATGCCATGATGCATTCCGAAGCAGGAGTTCCCGGAGCCATGTCTGTTGAAATGATGGAAAAGTATAAGGGAGACCTCGATATTTTACCAGCCGACACGAGTAACCCGTTGTGGAGGAATGTAAACTGGTGGGTTCAATGGAACGAGTATATTGAAGGAGGGAATAACCCCAATAGTCTAAAAGATTACGTTACCTGGAGCCAACAAAGACAGGCAGAGGGTTTGAGTACCGCGGTAAAAGCCGCGAAAGAAAGGTTCCCAAGCTGCGGTGGATTTTTCATTTGGATGGGGCATGACAGTTTTCCCTGCATGGTCAATACTTCAATCATAGATTTTGAAGGGAACGCCAAGCCTGTCGTAGAAAAATTAACTGAAATATTTAATGATAATGCCTATTTAAAGCAATAGGAAGGGGCATTAAGATAACCTGTAAAACGCAGCGTGGGATAAATTTCATTAATTATATGCAAGAAGGCTCACTGTATTGCTTACTTTTTGATGAAAATGAAATTTATGTCTGAAAATAACATCTTTTATCTTGACGGCAAGTTAACCGTTTTAGCATCTCAATGGATTGACTTTTCCGTTTCAACGATCTCGAGGATATCCATCAACAGGATATTGGGTGTAGGATGCGATGGCACGGGGGAAGCCGTTTTCAGTTGCTACGAAGCATAACTTGATAATGGCGTGAAATGCGAGTTGATGGTAACCCGCAACAAGGCTGTCGAGAGATTTATATTTTCCGTACACGTAAAGAAAGTTTTCGTGTAATAAACAACGCGATAAAACCATTTTAAAAACAACGCTTATGAACAATGAATCAGCAAACAGGGAAAGCGCGAGAAAAGCTTCCCGATTGAAAGATCGACTGTTTAAAAAGGGGATTATTTTCTTTTTTTTAGCAGCGACTGTAAGTTTGAGCGGTGAGGCTTACGCCAATATTGACGTTTTAGTTCAACAGCCGCAAAAAAAACAGGTTTCAGGTACGGTAATCGATGAATATGGAAATGCCGTAATTGGCGCCAACATCATTGAAAAAGGCACTACAAATGGAACCGTGACAGACATGAATGGACAATTTTCATTGCAGATTGGGAGTGATGCCACTTTGCATGTCTCATACATCGGTTATTATTCGCAGGACATTTCGATGAGTGGCAGGACTTCAATAGAAATCGTTTTAGTGGAAGACACCAAAGCTTTGGATGAAGTTGTCGTGGTTGGTTATGGAACACAGTCCAAGAAAACACTAACCGGGGCTATTTCCACCATTAAAAGTGATGAAATCGTGGCAACCAAGTCCTCAAACCTGGTGAATAAACTTCAAGGTAAAATACCGGGCTTAAATATCCGCATCAACACGGAACACCCGGGTATCTACGACAACGCTGTTAATATTCGTGGTTTTGGAGCGCCCCTTTTCATTATCGATGGTGTTGAAAGACCTACCAGCGATTTCCAAAGGTTGGCTGCTGAGGATATAGAGAGCGTAACTATTTTAAAAGATGCGTCCGCGGCCATTTACGGACTCAACGCCGCCAATGGGGTGATGTTGATTACAACCAAAACAGGTGTAAATCAAAAAACGAAATTTCAATTCAGTTCAAACCTCGGTTTTTCAAGGCCCACGAACACGGTTCCGCTCTCCAACGCGTATCAATATAACTTGCTACGAACGGAAGCCGACCTGAATTACGGTAACGCCCCCTACATGTTGCAAGAAGATTTGGATTTATGGAAAGCGGGTGGCCCCGGGTATGAAAGCACGGATTGGTATAGTGAAACCTTTAAGAAGTATAGCATCAGGCAGGAATACAACCTGTCCGCGCAGGGAGGTAGCGAACGGGTCTCGTTTTACATGAATGGAAATATCATGTACGACAATGGTATGTTAAAGTCAGGAGACATAAATTATCGAAAGATAACTTTGCGTTCAAACGTGTCAGCTCAATTGACAGATAATATCAAGGCCAACTTGAACATTAGCCTTCTTTCTGACAAAAGGTTAAATCCCAGTAGCGGGATATCTCAAATACAGAGAGGGGTTGTTTCCATTCTGCCATCCAGACCCGTGTACAGCAACAACAACCCCGAATACCTTAACAGAACGCAAGACGGACAAGCTATGAACCCGGTTGCCATGTCCTATAGTGACGTCGTTGGTTATAGCGAGTCCAACAATGACGGCTTGCAAACATCTATTGAATTGATATATGACACACCGTTTATAAAAGGGTTATCACTGAGGGGCTTTGTCGCTTACGACAAAAATGCCATCCTGGACAAGGGGCTAGGAAAAAAATTCTTCTTGTATGATTATGACGAAGAAACGGATACCCATGTTCCCACGGCCTTTAACTACCCGTCGAGCATCGCGCAAAACAATTACAACAACTCGTTTTTTGATTTACAGTTGCAGGTGAGTTATGAAAACACCTTTAACGAAAATCATAACGTAAAGGGCACGTTAGTGCATGAACGGAAGAGAATGTTCAGGCGGTGGTCCAGTATTAGGAAATACTACGAGTTTTACACCAATGATCAAATAGATTTCGCGGACGAGAAAGATGCTAAATCGGGAGGTAACCAAACCGATATAAGAAACTTATCCTACCTTGGTCGTATCAATTATGACTATAAAGGAAAGTACCTGTTCGAGTTTGCAGGCAGATACGACGGCTCTTATCGTTATCACCCCGATATCAGGTGGGGATTCTTCCCGGTTGTTTCTATAGGGTGGAGAATTTCAGAGGAAAACTTCATGCAGAAATTGGACTTCTTGTCTAACCTTAAACTAAGGGGATCCTACGGGCTAATTGGGCTTGACGCGGGAGATCCCTTCCAGTACATTTCCGCGTTCAGCACGTCTGGGGGGGGATGGTACGAATTTACCGACGGCACGACCACGAAAGGTATTGGATCCCCGGCAATAGTTAACGAAAAGCTAACCTGGATGGAAACGAAATTATCGAACGTTGGGGTGGATTTTGGATTCTTTGATGAACAATTGACATTTACCTGTGACCTGTACAGGCGTGATAGGACGGGATTGCTGGCGTATAGAAACGTAACCCTCCCGAATACTTTCGGGGGCTCATTCCCGCAAGAGAACCTGAATAGTGACCGTATTCAAGGTTTGGATTTCGCCTTTACCCACCAGAAAAGAGTTAATAGGGATTTCTCTTACCACGTTTCCGGGAACTTCAACTATAACCGCCACAAGAACTTGTACGTGGAACAGGGGGCGGCTAATAGTTCATGGGAAAAGTACCGGGGACAGCAGAGCAACAGGTACACGGGAATCGTTTGGACCTATAACGTGATAGGACGCTTTAAAAATGAGGAAGAAATTCTCAACGCACCTATCTACCAGGGAAATAGGGGTAATGAGTGGGTGTTGCCAGGTGATTGGATTTACGAAGATTTAAATAATGACGGGGTAATAGACGGCAACGATATCAAGCCCATGTTCTTTGGTCAACACGTTCCCTTGGTTAACTACGGTTTTACGTTGGCCGCGAACTATAAAGGATTTGATATCAACATGTTATTTCAAGGTTCCGCTTTATTCTCCAAAAGGTACACGCACGCCTACGCCACGATGTTCTGGCAATATGCCAACTTGCCCGCTTACTTCAATGATAGATGGCACCGGGAAGACCCTTATGACCCTCAAAGCCAATGGATCCCGGGAGAATGGCCTGCTATGCGCATTACGCAATACGCTGACGGGGCTCGCCTTTATGAAGAGAGCAACGCGTGGAGGAAAGATGCCTCCTATTTACGTTTCAAAAACGTGGAAGTAGGCTACACCGTCGATGATAAAATCATGCGAAAGGTCGGCGTTGAAGGGTTGAGAATATATTTGAACATGAACAACCTGCTTACGTGGACGGATAAGTACTTGAAATATTTTGACCCTGAAGTCGCAACCGGGGACAGAAGTACGGGCTGGATTTACCCGATTTCGAGGACAACGAGCTTAGGTTTTAATTTAATGTTTTAATTTTTAGGAATATGAAGAAGCACAATATTTACACTATATGCTCCGTTTGGATGCTGATTTTGCTTGTTTTGGCCGGTTGCAACGATGATTTTTTAAACGTGAAGCCAACGGACAAGATCACGGGAGATGCTCTTTTCGCGAGTCAAGAGGGCATTGATGCGTATCTGGCGAATCTCTACAGGCAAATACCCATTGAAGATTTCAACGCCACACCCGAGGCCTTGAACTTTAACCCAGCTGATGCCAATAATGCCGGCAGGTATCCTATCGTTATGACGGATAACGGAATCGGGTCTGAATACGACGGCATTTGTCCCACTGGGGCTTGGGACTACAACTATTGGGAGAATGGTTATCGTTTTAACAAAGAGATCAACCTTTTCAAAGACGTGATCGATGATTTGACATCGGTTGATGAAAAGGTAAAACGAAATCTGTTGGGACAAGTATACTTCATGCGAGCGTACAATTATTATGCCTTGGCTAAAAGATATGGAGGTGTTCCGATAATACCCCAATCACAGGACATTAACGATATAGAGGGGTTATACGTCCCGAGAAGTATGGAAGAAGACACATGGGACTACGTGATGGTCACGTGTGACTCGGCGGCCATGTTCTTGGATCAGGAACCCGATCCAAACCGAAGGAAAGCCACGAAATGGGTTGCGCTGGCGCTAAAATCAAGGGCAGCCCTTCACGCCGCTTCCGTGGCTAAATTCTGGGATAAAAACGAGTTCACGGGTAAAGCGGTTGATGACGGACTTGTAGGAATGCCTAAAAGTGCGGCTGATAAATATTACGCGCATTGCATTCAAGCATGTGAGGAAATTATCAGATCAGGGTATTTTTCTCTTTACAAGGCCAATCCCGCCAATCCGGATGAAGCTACTGAAAATTATCGCGCTATGTTTGAAGACCCAAACATCGCCTTGGAAGAGGTGATCTTCCTAAAGGGATTTAACGAGATTGGTGTAGGATACGGGAGCAACCAAGACAACTGGGGAAATCCGAATCAAACGAGAGGTGCATGGCCACACCCCGGACGTTTCAACCCCACGTTAGAATTGATTGACGCGTATGAAAGGTATGACAACCCGGGAAAAAGTGCTCCTATCGTTACAACCAAAGACGGGGTTACCGAAAATTATTCCGGGTATAACGCCCAAAGAGAGTACTTGGCTTTTGATGACCCTCGGGATATTTTCAAAGGGAAAGATGCCCGGATGTTCGCGACGGTTATAGTGCCATTCTCTTACTGGAAAGACACCCAAATCATTATTCAAGGCGGGTATATACGACCTGACGGTAAGGCGGTTATCCTGGCCGATGAGAAGATAGAGGTAGATGGAAAAACCTATTACACCTTCGGGGCTTCAGATCCCGCGTTATATTCCGGGTTTAGCTCCTTTGGAGGCAATATGACAAGAACTGGATTTGGGTTCAAGAAGTTCTTGAGTACATCCTATACCCCACGATTAGGGTGGAACTTCTCTACCACGGATTGGATTGACTTTAGGTATCCGGAAGTGTTACTCGACTACGCGGAAGCTGTATTAGAAAGTGGACAAGGAGACCCGGTATTAGCTGCTGAAGGCCTTAACAGCATAAGAAAACGAGCAGCTCATAAGACAGATATCCCCCTAACCATTGAAAATGTTTTGAGAGAAAGACGAATTGAATTGGTCTATGAAAACAAGCGGTATTGGGATTTAATCAGAAGAAGAGAGTTCCATGAACTTTTTACCCAAAGGCAAAGAAAAGCTTTAATTCCGGTACTCGACTTGCGTTCCATGAAGTATATCTTCGTGAGAAGCAATGTCCCACGCACAGGTCTGGTGACCTTTGTTCCTAGCTGGTATTATAAGCCTATACCGGGTGTTGGAACAAGCGGCTTAGTGCAAAATCCTCATTATTAATAAAATACAACACATGTAATCATATGAAAAAAGTTTTATTCATTATTGTCGCGTTACTGGCATCATTCACGTCATGTGAATTGGACAATTACGATGCACCGAACGCTAAGATACACGGTAAAATTATTGATTCCGCAACAGGAGAAGCCATACAACAGGAAATCTTGGAGGGTGCCCGAATAGACTACATCGAGTTAGGTGACTTCGAAAATCCACCCACGCAGCAAATGCGGTTTAAAACGGATGGTTCTTATAGGAACGACTTGATGTTTTCCGGGAGATATCATATTCAGGCGAGAAGAGGCAATTTCTTTATTTTGCCTCCGGATACAATCGAGGTAAAGGGAGAAACAGAATACAATTTCGTTACAGAACCTTACATCCGAATAAAAAATGTATCGTACTCGATTGTAGGTCGCGATGTGGTGGCCTCTTTCCAAATTGAACAAGTGGCTGATAACCCGGTGAAATCTATTGCCGTCTTTGCAGACCTCAATCCAAATGTATCGCAGAGCTTGAGGAAAGTGGCAAATATCGCGGAAATCAACTCCATGGTTGACCCTGATAAAGTGTTCAACCTGAAATTGAAGATAGACCCCTTAAAGGAGATCAAACCGGAAGGTAAGCCAACATTCTACTTTAGAGTTGGCGCGTTAATTTCTGGGATAGCCGAAGCAAAATACAACTACAGTGAACCGGAAGCGATAGAGATTGATTACGATAGCCTGCCCCTTGAAGAACCCGATATTGTAGGAAACGTTATTGATAATTGCGAATCCCTTGACGGTTGGGCGAGCGGAGGGTTTAACCTCAGCTTAGACACCGATTCAAAGGAGGGGAACTTCTCCGTGAAGGCTGAAGGACAGGGAGTTGTTGTTTACCAGAAAGTGTTTCAACCCTTTAACACGGGGGTTACCAGAGAAGAGGGAACGCTTGCTTTGTATCTCTATGTCCTGGATACATCACCCATGAAAACCGGGGATAACAGTATTGAAATCACCAGTTCAGGGAGACCTGACGTGGCAGAATTGGCTTGGAGGATCGGGGATCAATTCGAATTAAATAACGGCTGGAACAAGCTCGAGCTAAAGCTAAAAGACGCGAATGTAACAGGAGGAAACATCGACTTGAGCGCGGTAAACTTTATTCGATTTTATCACACGAATATTACCGCTCCAATGGTGTTCAAAATTGACTTCATCAGGTTCTATTAACGCGGTTTTTTATGCATAGTTCTAAAAGAGATCTTTAGCGACATGAAGAAAATAATGTTATACCTAGCCGTAACGCTTGTATGTTTCATGGCATGCACCGAGGATACCCAAATAGTTGAAGCCGAGGAGACAACACCTCAAGGGATGGTATCCATTCAACAGTTCGGTGTCTTGCCAGAAAATTTGCCCGAGCAGAATCGGGAAAACCTGCAAGCGGCTATTGATTGGGCCACATCCTCGGGTAGTGCCCTTTACGTGACTCCCACGGAAGAAGGGTATCCCGTTGCCACGGGAATCATTCTTCGGAAAAACGTCTCCCTGATTGGTGCCCACGGGCCCACGGGGCGTGGCACGAAACACCCCAAGAAGAACGCCCCCACCGGGTCACTGTTCACGATAACCGACACGAATGAAGCGTTCATCACCGTGGAGTCAGCCACGCAAATCCGGGGCATACAGTTCTGGTACCCGAAACAGTCGTATCAAACCGCTCACAACATCGTCAAGTACAAACCAACCATCAAGATGAGTGAAACAGAGGGGATCGTGCAGGGAGTCACGCTCTCCTGCCTCACCTTCTACGGTGAATACATGGCTATGGATTTCCGTTCGAAAAACAATATCTGCGAGCAGATACTGTTTGAGCACTGTTACGGGTACCCCTTGAGCGGTGAGTTTATCGCGATCGATCGCTGCTATGATATTCCACGTGTACTTCATTGCCATGTGAATCCTGCCAACATGCGCGAGTTTGGCCGCACGTTCAGCAAGGAGGTGGTCGATCGGGTGGTAAAACAAAAAACGTTTACCTATTGGATAAATCGCACCGATAACGCGCAGTTAATCGACCTGTTCACGTTTGGCGCGTACGGTGGGATTTACCTCGGGGAAGCCACGTACGGGCAACTCACGAACTTCAACCTGGATTGCGTGACCGTTGGGATTTACAAGAATGGGAACAACACCAAAAACCGGAACTGGCAAATCTCGCAGGGATCCATCATTGCCAACACGGGAGAAAAGATAACGGATATTCACCCGCTGGTGATTGAAGGGAAAGGACACACCTCTCTCACGAACGTGGAGGCATTCTCGGGAGATAACCCGGCACTGTCCAACCTCGGTGCCTCTTACGATTACATCACTATTAACGGTAACGACGTGCTGACCGTGTCGATGTCGAGCTGCCGCATGCAGGGATACGTCGCGGACAACCCCATTACCGTTAATAACCCCAATGCCCGCGTGCGAGCGGTGGCCTGTATCGATAAGGATGAGAACTTCTTTGATATTCCTTGAGGGAGTTGAATAGCCATTACCTATGGTGGTAGTCTTGCCCTTCTTGGGGCATGATTACCACCTATTTTATCCTTCTGTTGTGATTCCAGACCTTAAAGGTTTCTGAATTAAGTGAGTCGTAACATGAATACCTTAACAAGGTAACAACATCCTTTAGATAATAAAAGTTTTAATCATATGAAAAAATGTAAATTCCTATTTTCACTTTTTGTCTTGCCTCTTGTTTTCGCATGTGGGGGCAATAAAACCGAAGTTGAAGAACCTGTTAAAGAGTCTGATAAAGAGTCGCGAAAAGAGGATTACCTCGCTCCTGAGATCAGTGATAAACCTATCGTTGATTATAACTTGTGGAAGATTGAAAACGGGAAGTTTTATCTGGATGGCAAATGGGTTTTCCTCAAGGTGGGGAAACCGTTAATTAATTTCGCGAATGCCGGACAGGTGGATAAGCTTATCTCGAACCTGGATGTTTTGAGAAAAAAACATTTTAACGCGATAGAACTGAACTGCTACTGGCATCACTTCGATGAAAATGGAGATGGCATTCCGGATAAATCACTCGCCCCCCTTAATAAGTTAATCAACGCCATTTACGCGAAAGGTATGTACCCTTGTCTTTCGGTTGAAACGTATGCCGTTGGCGGTGGGACTATACCGGAAGGATTTTGGACACTGCATCCTGACGCGTATGCGATTAATGAACGAGGAGAAAAGGTGACCGATACCGAGTATGGATTTGGCTCCAAGGTCGTTTCAATCTTTCATCCCGGGTATAGAAATACTGCTCACACGTTTATTAAAAGTTTGGCTAAAGGAATCGATACGAAGAAAATACTCTACTTTGAAACCACGGTGGAGCCACAGTACATGGGAACTATTGCGCTCTGTTACAGTGATGCGGCCAAGCGAGAATATGAGAAATGGAGGGAGACAAATAATATCAACGATGAGGAGTCGAAAATGCCCTTTTCTTTTCCAATCCCCCCTTCTTTTATACAGAATCCAACGTGGAATAAGTTTCGGGCACAATTCCTTGCCAAATGGGTTAATGAAGACGCTGCCGCTTATCGTGAAATAGCGGGAAAGAACGCGTACGTGGCTGTTGATTACCTGGATGCAAACGAAAAAGAGCAATACTTGAGAATGGGTGACCCGGTTGAATTTTTAACGCACTTAACCGCCCCGAATATTATTCAGGTGAATTGGAGCTGGTATTTTCCCGATAATAAACCCAACCAAAAAGCTTACGACCGGGTTTGGCAAGTGAAGGAGGCTGCCGAACGAGACTGGGCCATTACTGAACATATGACGTTTAACGGGAGTGATTATGTCGCTTTCCCCGATCAGAAGCTGGAAAGCATTTTGGAAAACACGTTAAAGCAGGGGACACGATTTGGATGGGAGTTTGTGAATGTAAATAATGCAACGAATGACAATTTCAGTTTGTACCATGATAACTGGTCGCCCAAAAGAGTTATGAAATTTGTTGACCAGTATTGGGGGTATTGGATGCATCGGGTAAAAATGATAGAGGATCAAGTCAAAAGCAAATGATGTTGATTTCTGCGGTGGAGAGTTCTTGTTTTAACCTAGATAAAAGGGAGTGTTGAGATATGAGTAAAGTAAGTGTGAGAATAGGGTTAATGCTGGCCATACTTGCTTGCACGGTCTCCTGTAAAAGGAGGTCCTCCGATGTGATCGGCATGTTTGATCTGAAATACACCCTCGCGTATGACCTCGATGATAAGGGGCAGCTACTATCCCTGTGGGATGACATCCACACGGTCTCCACGCTCCAGGGGGTGGTGAATCGTGACCAACCGCGCCTCTTTATCAACTACGTGG
>DUPB01000114.1 GCA_012838585.1 Bacteroidales bacterium | reverse complement strand
CTCGTGGTGGCTCTTCGCGATTTCGGCCATCGTGGTAACCGCCGTGTCGCTACTCACGTTAACATGGCAGGTGCGGCGGGCGACGAATATTAACCCGGCAAGCGCGATGAAAGTAGAATAACGGGAAACGATGCTTCGCGGGGCGAAACATATCACCTGTGACATCGTCAAGAAAACAGGCATTTAAAAGAATCGAGTCTCGATGAAGATATAAAAGTGATACACTAAACAAATAACAGAACATGTTTCAACATTACCTGAAAATAGCGTGGCGAAACCTGCGCAAGTACAAGACCCAGACCGTTGTCTGCATACTGGGTTTGGCCATCGGCTTCACGGCGTTCGCGTTCACCCTATCGTGGATCCGGTACGAGATGTCGTACGACAGTTTTAACCCCGAGGCGGACAGGATTTACCGCCTTGAACAACCGTATGCTTTTCGCGGAACCCCCTATGCACTAAGTGCTTACCTCCGGGATAACTTCCCCGAGGTGGCGGCCGCGAGCAATACCACCTCAAGTCAGTACGTCTTTTCAGAAGGTGCTCAGCTAAACACATTGGACCGGTTTCATCGAGATTGTCGGTTTAAGGTTTCTACCGATACCGCTTTTTTCAGCGTCTTTTATCCCGATACGAAGGTAACTTTTCCCCACCCGTTACCCGAGAGGGCCGCCATCCTTTCGCGCAGCGTTGCCGACAAGTGGGACGTGACACCGCGAAACTTCGGGCAACAACTTGACTCGTTGAAAATAACCCCCATCGCCATCGTGGACGATAAACCGTTGCCAAGCAACGTGCCATTCGGGATGATAGATGTTTACATCCCGGATGAAAGATTCAGCCCGGACCAGCTTTGGGGTTTTTACTCGGGATTCACCTACATTCGCCTGCACAAAGGCAGCACTATTGACCGGTTAGAGCGGGAGCTCGATAGCTTGCGCGTTGTAATAGGATCCAGCGAGCAAGTCCGCTCGTATAAAGTGTATCCCTTGCGCAAGGTTCATTACTTGGCACCGAATAGCCAGGCAAACATCAAGTTCGAGGCGTTGAAGCAGTTCTCCGTCATCTCGTTGTTAGTGATTATTGCCGCGTTGGTAAACTACATCATGCTGTTTGTCAGCCGCGTGAAAGTCCGGTGGCGCGAGTTCGCGCTGAACAAGGTAAGCGGCGCATCAGACAAGGAGATTTTACTGTTGCTGTTTCACGAGTTTATGTTCACCCTGCTGGCGGCCATATTCGTTGGGGGACTACTCACGGAGCTGCTTTTCCCCGCGTTCAGTCGTTTCTCGATGATCGTGGCCCCCAAAAGTTACTTCCTCGTATCGGTATTCTGGTATAGCTTGATTATTATCGTTGTATCAACACTGGTTACCTTCGGGCTGATTCGCGGGTTCGTGCGCCGGAGCATTCGCGAAAACATCACCCCCGAGACGAAGTCACGTCGCGGGTTTCGCCTAAATTTCACGCACGTGGCAATTTTCGTCCAGTTGGCGATTGGCGTGCTGTTGATCTTTTGTACCGCGGTGGCATTCACCCAGTACCACCTGATAGACCAACGCGTTGGGTACAACCGCAACGGGCTAATGGTCTATGAAGCATTTAAGGAGAAAATACCCGTCTCCGAATTGAAAAAGATCCCGGGCGTGGGCGATTTTATCGTCAATTCCGCGGGTTTTTTCTTGGAAGGCATAACCAGTAGCAAGAGTCCCGTTGAAGTGATTGATGAAAATCAACGTACTGAAACACACGAGCTTGCTACCTGTTCAGTGAGCGCGGACTTTCGAGACTTCCTTCAAATACCCCTGTTGGAGGGGCGGGATATGCTTCCCTCGGAATGCTCGGTCTACTTTATCAACGAAACCGGGAACAGGGAATTGGGAGGCAAAGCGATAGGCAAAACGATTCATGGTAGCCCTATCATCGGCCTTATCCCCGATTTGCAAGTATCCAGCGCGTTGGATGAAATAGAGCCCACGCTCTACCGACTGTCGCACCACGACAACGAGCAACTGGTCGGTGATATCACGTTTCGTTGCGAAAACGACAGCATAAACAATCGGGTGGATAATTGGTTCTCGAAAAGGTATCCCGTGACACGAACTTCATATGGCGCGTATGTTCCAGGGTATGCTTCAATAGATATTGACGCGCAATTCAAAGCATTCACCAAATCGGAACGACATTTATTGATACTGGTAAGCACCATGACCGGTGTGGCCATCTTGATCGCCGTTTTCGGTATTTACTCGATGATCACGCTGGCATGTAACCAGCGGCGCAAGGAGATGGCCATTCGCAAGGTGAACGGCGCGAAGGCAAAAGAGATCCTGGCGCTTTTCTTCCGCCAGTACTTCGCGGTGACGGTGGCAGCTTGCGCGGTAGCGTTCCCCGTTGGCATGCACGTGATGCAGCGCTGGTTAGAGCAGTACACCCGCCGGGTGTCGATGGAGTGGTGGCTTTTCGCGGGCGTGTTCGTGTTGGTAGTTATCATCGTTTTCATTAGCATGGCGTTCAGGGTATGGAAGGCGGCCAGCGAAAACCCGGCAGAGGTGGTGAAAGCGGAGTGAACATAAATAGTCTGACCGACAATTGGTCTGACAACAGCGTTCTTTTACATGATGTTATGGTTGCGAAAGCAGCAATTTCCACGCCGGAACGATACGGATGGTTTTGCCAAACTCGTTAATTTCCTGCTCTGCTTCGGCAGTTATCAATAGGCAGTTATCGCATTTTAGTTTTTCGAAAGCCGATATTTCGCGATGGAAAGTTTTCGGGTCAGAAATATCCCACGCCACCTGAATGGCTTGTGTTATTTCGCCGTATTCTACCCAAACAAAATCGCAATGACTATTGGCATCATCTAAAAAGTGAAGTTGGCGAAGGGGCGTTTCTTGTCGGCGAAGGTGCAGGAATAGCGCATTTTCAAGCAACACCCCTTTGTTCATATGGGTTGAAGGTAGCAAAGCACGGAAAAACCCGGTATCTATGCTGTAATATTTTTTCACGCTTTGCACCTCTTTCACGTATGAAGTGTCGTATTTCGTGAGGGGCAGAAAGAGGTAAATGGCTTCGGTTTGGGCGATAAGCTCATATCCGAAATCTTTGCTGAATTTTTGATTCTGCGAGCGGATCTCATTCACTATTTTGTTGATGGAGGTGGGCTTAGTGGCATTCGTAAGCACACGACGGTTGAAGTATTTCACGTTGTTCACGTTGCGAATCTGATAGCGTTCTACCAAGTCTTTGTAAATCATCGCGAAATAGTAATCTTGGAGAATAGGGAGCTTGAGTTGCGGCTCACAAAGCGCGATCTCGGGAAATCCGCCATCGTCTAAATATTCAGAAAAAGCGTTTATCACATGCGCTTTTTGCCGCGCATCGTAATAATTGGTGTCGATGTTTTTAAACGAGCAAAACTCCCTGAACGAAAGCGGGAATACTTCATACTGCAACGTCCTGCCTCTTAGAGAAGTGGCCAGTTCCGACGAAAGTAGCTTGGCATTGGAGCCGGTAATGAAAACATGCTTGGTCTCTTGGTCATACATGCGACGAACGAATTTCGCCCAGTTGTCAAGTTCTTGTATCTCATCGAAAAAGAGGTAAACCTCCGAGAAAGGAATTTCGGGAAACAATTCGCGATAGGCTTCTAAGATCTTATCGTTTTCTCCCGGCTCGAAAATCAGCCGTTCATCATCGAAGTTGATATAGAGAATACGCTCTTTAGGAACGCCTTGCCGTAGTAATTCGTTGATGGTAAGTAAAAAGATAGACGATTTGCCGGAACGCCGTACACCGGGCAACGTGATGATTTTTCCCGTGTTAAGCGGAATTGTTGTTTCACGCTTTATCACGGAAGCGGGCAGTGTGTTTTGAAAGCTGACGATTAATTGCTTTAAAAGCTCTTTTGTAACCATGGCAATAAAATATTTCTGACAATAATGGCAAAAGTAAGAGATTATTTCCTTTTATACAAGGAAAAACATATCATTTTTGTCCTATAATTGAAATGTGCATTAATATTTATAAACCCAAGTCTTGACGTTTGAAGTCATGGCTTTAAAATTTTCACAAAATGATCAAAACAGAAAAATTGCAGAAGATCTTCCGGACGGAAGAGGTGGAAACGTGGGCGTTGTCCGACGTGAGTATCGAAATTAAAGAGGGCGAATTTGTCGCCATCATGGGACCATCGGGTTGCGGGAAAACCACGCTGCTCAATATCTTGGGCTTGTTAGACAATCCCACGTCGGGGCAGTACTACCTCAACGGTACCGATGTTTCCAAGTTTACCGAAAACAAGAGAACCGACTTGCGCAAAGGGGTTATCGGGTTCGTGTTCCAAAGCTTCAACCTCATCGAGGAGTTGACCGTCTACGAAAACATCGAGCTGCCGCTTCTCTATATGCGGATCCCGGCCGCTGAGCGCAAACGGCGCGTGAAAGAGGCGATGAACCGGATGGCTATCTCGCACCGCGAGAAGCATTTCCCGCAACAGCTATCGGGCGGGCAGCAACAACGCGTGGCCATAGCCCGTGCCGTGGTGGCTAACCCAAAGCTTATCCTTGCCGACGAACCCACGGGAAATCTCGACAGCAGCAACGGTGCCGAGGTAATGGGGTTGTTATCGGAATTGCACAAGGAGGGGAGCACTATCGTGATGGTTACGCACAGCCAGCACGATGCCGGGTATGCCGACAGGATCATCAACCTGTTCGATGGTAAAGTGGTGCCAGAAGTGGTGTTGTAATCGTATCTCGTGACGCTTCTACTCCTTTACCTTTTCTTTGTAAAGGTTCCAGCGGTCGATCACGTCGCGCACGTAGCGTACCGTTTCGTCGCCACGGAAGTAGCCGCTTTTGCTGACCGGGTCGGTGTAGTACTGCTCCAGCCGCTTTAGCTGGATGTACTTCTCCACGTGGCCTTCCCACAGGGAGTCGTCATCCCCGTACTTCCGGGCCAGTGCCCGGGCATCCATCACGTGGCCTATACCGCCGTTGTAGGCGGCCAGTGCCATCTTTAGTCGCTCCTCCCGGGATTCAACGGAGCGAAAGTTGTTGAGCAGCTTGCGGAGGTACTCCGCTCCTGCACGGATATTCTCTGCTGGGTTGGTCAGCGCATCGGTTTCCAGGCCGAGTGAGGCGGCGGTGCCGGGCATCAGCCCCATCAGGCCGATGGCTCCTGCCCACGAGACTCCTTCGGGGTTGAAGTGCGACTCCTGGTAGGAGACCGAGGCTAACAGACGCCAATCGATGTTGAACTGCTCACCAAACTGCTTGAAGTAGATATCGTAGGGGGAGATAACCCCCGGTGCCAGGAGCGCGTGAAAGGGTACCCGATCGGTGGGATCGTACCCTTTCGCCTCTTCGAAATAGCGTTTCATCACGCTCACGAAAACGGGTTTGGTCGTGGTGTCCTGAAACCAAAGGTCGAGCGAGTCGGCCAACCGGGGCGTGTCTTTCCGCACCGCCCATGATGAACGTTGGTCGAAGCTGAGTTGCAGGTGGACATCCAGGTTTCGGAAGTAGGTTTGGTTGAGGCGAGCCAGGTCGTCATCGGCCACGGTGTACTCGATGTTCCCTTCCGAGACCCCCCGGATCAGGTCTTCCACCGCGGTAGTATCGTTCTCGATGACATCGAGGAGGATACCCCCACCCAACTCCCTGTTTAGGTTGGTGAGTCGCTCGTGGTAGTGAGAGCCGGCTAAGAGGGTTACCCGTTGTCCGATGAGCTGGGTGACGTCGGTCACCATCGATTCGGTCGGCTTCACCCGTTGCACGAGCACCTGGTGGGCCACCTGTTTTAACCCGCTGTAGATGACCAATTCTTTGAGCGTGTTCGTCACCGGGAGACCGTACGCGATCACGTCACCCTCCCCCTCGTGCAGCATGCGAAGCATTGCCGGAACGTTATCGGCCGCCTCCACGTGCGGCACCAACCCGTGGTGCTGGCAGAAATCCCGTATCATATCGTAGTGGTACCCCATGGGTTGGTCGCGGTAGATAAAGTAGGAGGTGGAGCTGTTGAGGGTGATGACCCGCAACGTGTCGCCCTGGAGTATCTCCGGGAAATCGTGACCTTGGCCCTTCCCGGAACAGCCACTGGCAAGGCAGGCGACGAGTAGGAGAAGCAAGCCCGCTAGTCTATTCATGTCAATTAGCCGTAGTTAACCCGCGTAAAGGTAGTGAAAAAAACTATACAACACGCTACATTCTTGGTGGTTGATTTGCGTAATTTAAATAAAATGAGTATTTTGGGTATGTTTAACCGTTTTAGTTTACCATAAAATACGATGAAGCGATACCTGTTCCCGTTCTTGGTCGTTTTTATTTGCACCTTCTCCGTTGGCTTGCAAGCGCAGGAGAGGGAGTGGCGGGTGCTGGTGGAGCAGATGGCCGAAGAGGAGGGGGCACGTGCCGATGCCGTCGAGAACCTGTACGAAGAGTTGCTCTACCTGGAGCGCTACCCGATGGACCTTAACCGGGTGAGTCGTGACCAACTGGAACGGTTTCCCTTGCTATCATCGGAGCAGGTACTCTCCCTGATGGAGTTTTTGGAGGAAAATCGACCCCTGTACACCGTCTACGAGTTGCGGAACGTGCCCCGGGTCGATCACCGCACCGTGGAACTCATCCTGCCCTTTTTTCGGGTCGATGAGGCGGAAGGGGTACGGATCCAGGATTGGGAACGGGTTCGGGAGCAAGATCGGGCATGGGAGAAGCCGCTCGATTTCCTGAAAAAGGCTCGCCACGAGGTGCAGGGTCGTTTCGATAAGACGCTCACGGAGCGGGCCGGTTACCGGGCTTTACCCGATAGTCTCCTCGAGCGATACCCCAACCGCAACTACCTGGGAGAGGATTTTTACACCTCCCTCCGTTACTCGTTGAGTTATTACAACAAGCTACAGCTTGGCTTCACGGCCGAGAAAGATGCTGGTGAGCCGTTCTTCGTGAAGGGATACCGCAAGGGGTATGATCACCATGGCGTGCATCTTGTGCTACGAGACGTGGGAAAGCTGAAAACGGTGGTGTTGGGGGATTATCGCCTCTCGTTTGGGCAGGGGTTGGTGCTGAACAACGACTTCATGGGGAGCAAGGCGTGGGGTACCGACAATATCGCGCGCCGTACGCAACAGCCCAAGCGCCACTTCTCCACGGCCGAGAGCGGGTTTTTCCGCGGGGCGGCAGTCGCCGCGCAGCTTAGGGACATCTCCCTCACCGCTTTCTACTCCAGCCGCTGGATCGATGCCAACCTGAACAACCAGGGGGAGATTACCTCCCTGAAGGTAGATGGGTTGCACCGCACCCCGCTGGAAATGGAGAAACGGAAGAACACTTGGGAGCAGGTAAGTGGTGCGAACATCACCTACCGTCATGGCCGTTTTCAAGCGGGAGCGAGCGGTGTTTACTACCGCTATAACCGGTCGTTCAACCCTGTGTTGCGCTCCTACAACCAATACTACTTGAGGGGTTCGGGCTACTGGAACGCGGGAATCGACTACTCTTACCAGCTGCCCGGCTTTATCTTCGCGGGTGAAACGGCCATCGCCCGTAACGGGTCCATCGCTACGATTAACATGCTGCAGTACCGCCCCTCGGGAATCCTTAACCTGTCGCTGTTGCACCGCCATTACCCCATTTCCTACAACGCGTTGCACGCTCAGGCTTTCTCCGAGGGGAGCCGGGTGCAAAACGAGCGGGGGCTCTACGTGGGTGTAGGGAGTCAACCCCTCCCCAAGTTCAACGTCACCGCCTATATCGACTTGATCCGCTTCCCGTGGGTACTCTACGGGGTGGATACCCCCTCGAAGGCAATCGACTTTTATCTGTTAGGGAGCTATAGCTTCTCTCGCGGCAAGTTCCTGGAAGCCCGCTACAAGCTGAAGCGAAAGGAGAAGAACCGGGCCGTACCCGATGTATCCGCTCGATCGGTCATCCCCTATACCACTAACAAACTCCGACTGCGCTATTCCCACGACCAGGGCGACGGCTGGAGCTTCCGCACCACGGCGGATATGGCGAGCTACGCCGAAAATGGTTTTTCGAATGAACTTTTTCCCGAGGAACAGGCGGTACCGAACGGCCTGCCCGCGAAAGGTTCATCCGAGAAACGCTCCCCCGCGGAGTTCGGCTACATGATATCCCAAAGCGTATCTTACCGCGGGAAAGCACCGTTGACGGGCGACGCCTACCTCGCTTGGTTCGACGCCGACAGCTATAACGCTCGTCTCTATTCGTACGAGCGCAACCTGCTGAGCACGTTCTACATGCCCTCCTTTTGCGGGAAAGGGATTCGCCTCGCGCTCTCCGCGAAGTACCAGCTGCTACCGGGGCTCGTTCTCTCGGTGAAATTAGGGCACACGCGCTACTTCAACCGCGATACCATCGGCAGCGGGACGGAGCTGATTGACGGCAACCGCCGAACCGACCTCTTCACCTACCTCGTTTGGAAGTTTTAGGATTCACTCTCTCTATGACACGAAAGCGCCTTTGAGTATCGACCAGTGTATGCACTATATCGTGCTGCGCACGCAAGCTCGTCATGCAATCCGACTGAGTCTCACGTTAGACACGCTTATCTTCGAAGCGACCAGCTATTATTCAATTCTGCCGGGAAGGACGGCTATGAAAGTTTAACGTGATGAAGGAGACCATGCTGTTAAGTCATCGCCTACCACAAAAGCTACGCGTGAAAGAGCAGGCTACCCTCGACAAGTCCCAAAAGATTGTCTTCAAGCCGGGGCAAACGGAACCGTTAAACGAGCTCCTCTCCACGGTGGAGGAGTGCTACCCTGGCTTACGAGTCTTTTCGATCCTCAAGGAGGCGTTTGAGAAGGAGGAGATGGGGGTTACAAGGTAGCCGATTTTCTACCAAAGTTTGCCTTTGAAATGCATATATCTTTGGCAATAAATGCATTGTGTTATCGCTAAAATGTTAAAAACCTGCCTTTAAAAATAGGCTGTTGCAGTTGGGCGGTAAAACCATTACCTTTGCAATTGAGTTTCCTATAACCGTAAAGAAATTGAAGTATGGTAACAAAAGAACGAAAAGTTTTGAATAAGATTTTATCTATTACAGTCCTATTAGTTGGCTACTTGGGGTTATTGTTATCGCTCGAGGGCCGTGTCGGAGATAAATATTCTATTTTCTTCTTGGGGTTATATTTAGTGTCTCTAGGAACCTATTCTGTAATCTCTGACTTTGGACTATTGAAGTATCGGTATTTTCAAAAACGTCCGGGAGCTTTATTGCTGTTATTTGTATTGCCAATGGTTTTATTCGTATTCATTCAGCACCTTGTAGGCTGATAAATTACAATTGAAACCCATATCGGTGGGAGATGGAGATACAACAGCTTAGATTTCCGATTCATCATCAGACCACAACAATAACTAACAGGTAAATAGGCGACACTTAAAGCTTATCTGTAGAATAAACAATCTTAATATATTGATATTACATGTAATGAAAACTTTGCTTCTTGCCCTATTCATGCTGGTTGGCAACCTGCTGATAGCCCAACCCGTACCCCACTCGAATGGAGGGAGGTATTTAAAAACGGTGGAGTATAACGTGGATATGATGGGAGGGGAGGGTCCCATTTATAACCTGCAGCGTAAATCGGTGATTGATAAGCTGTTTTTTGGGTCCACCAACTCCCATGTGGAGTTCGTGTACGAGGCATTCCCCGAAGGAATCAATGAGGCCGTCGCCTTACGCGTCATCAAGGACCCGGAACACGATGCTTATGAATTGGAAGTGATGCGCTTACAAAACATGATGGAGGTGTATGGCAGGCTAAAACACGTGCTGAAGGAGAAGACAACCACGATATTCGTGCCCTTCTGGCTATCCAACATGTTATCGTACGAAGCAGAAGAGCGAATAAAGGAGCACAACAAACAAACGGCCATCAGCAAGCTTAGCGATGAGCTATACCAACCATATCGGCCTGAACCCTTGAAGATGACCATTAGCAAGGAACTGGCCGAGAAAATACACGATAAGACGATAAAGCTGATCGTCAACTTCAGAGGGGAAGGCATACCCCCAATGATTTCTGACGGCGACAACGTTACATTTCGTTGCGTTGTGGGCGACGAACTGTGGACTTTGTCGATTCACGTTCCCCAGGGGCAGGCCCTCCTACTTTGTAACCTCTTCCGGAAAATAATCACGGAAAGCCTCGATAACCGGATGGACGAGGCAACCTGCTTGACGTCGCTCGATGATTTTTAACTTATCGCGGCTCGGAAGACTTTTTCAGGTACTCGTACACCCTTGCATTAACGGGTTTCAAGATAAACTAACAACAGGGAACAGCCTTGGTTAATTGATGAAAATATTAACAGGTGTGGAATTAATAAACAACAGTCCTGGCATGATGATTTCTTGGACGCGAGACTTCCAAGGGCGCTCCTGTCTACCTGAAAGGTAAGGGGGCATCATATTTCAATAAAACGAATTGACATGGATAAAGTAAGAAAGTACACTTGGATTTTGTTGTGCGCGGCTTTAGCCGTGTGGCACGCTTACATGCTAATAGGCACGGGAGGTGTGATTAATTTAAGGTGTACGATAAACGCCTGGAACCTTGCCCTCGTGTTGGTGTTCACAACGGCTTTGCTCCATGAATTAAAGGCTAACAAAACCGTGCTCACCGTGATGGTAGGCTTATCGCTCATCGCTTGTATCTACACAGCCCTGTTTACGAAATTCTTGGGTTAGGAAGGATATCGATTATCCCTACGGTGAAAAATCAATATGAGCAGCATTCCCTTTAATGCGCTTGTTAACGAAGTACATATGTTCAAACGCCTGTTTTGTTACACCGCGATCGCGTTGCTCGTCGTCTTGTGCCTAACAAGGTGCGATAGACCGTCGCCAGAGGCCGCTCGATTATTAGAAAAAGCCGAACAGCTTATGGTAACAGATCCCGACAGTGCCCTGCTCTTGATTCACTCCCTTTATTATTCAAAAGAAAAACGGAGTCGTGAACAGAGCATGCACTATATCGTGCTGCGTGCGCGAGCCCGTCATGAAAATAGATTGGGGCTCACGTTAGACACGCTTATCTTCGACGCTGCCCGCTATTTCGTCCGCCACGACAGGAATCCTCATTTAACCTCGTTGGCCTACTTGTATAGTGGGTATACCTGCTACGAGCTCCAGCAGTACGAGCGGGCCGATGACTACTTCAAGAAATCCGGGCTTCCTTACCCCACGGATTTGGAAGAGCTGAGCGAGAGTAATGGAGTGGAAGCACAAGCACATCCACATCCATTGGTACAACCACTCCACACGCTGGGACCAGAACATGATTTACGGATGCTAAAAGGGATGTACAACGCTCGTTTCATGCGCCATCAGCGGTTAATCCTGAAGTTGCTGATTATCGTGATAGTAAGTAGTGTTGTCTTGATTACCGTGCTGGCGTGGATGTTAAAAGCGAAAAACGCCAAGCTGAAGATGCTGGAAAGCATCAACACCTTACGAGCCACCACGAGTGATCTGCTGCAAGCCACCGAAGATCACCAGCAGACCCGGGAGAGCGTTCGGGAAGGGCGGCTGTGGAAGCTTAACGTGATGAAGGAAACCATGCTGTTAAGTCATCGCCTACCACAAAAGCTACGCGTGAAAGAGCAGGCCATCCTCGACAAGTTCCAAAAGATCGTCTTCAAGCCGGGGCAAACGGAACCGTTGAACGAGTTCCTCTCCACGGTCGAGGAATGCTACCCGGGTGCAGAGGCCTTTTTAGACAGCCGGTACCCGGATCTCACGGGGAAAGAGCGCGAAGTCTGCCTGTTAACGTTCGCCGGGTTGGACGTGACAGATATCGGCCTCTTGTTAGGGCAAAGCAAGAACGCCATCTATAAAATCCGCTCATCCCTTAACCGCAAAATAGGTAAAAACTTCAACTCGATCCTCAAGGAGGCGTTCGAGAAGGAGGAGGTAGCGGCTGCAAGGTAGTCAATTTTCTGCCAAAACTTGCCTTTGAAAAACATATATCACTGGTAATAAAAGCGTTGTGTTATCACTAAAATGTTAAAAATTTGCCATGGGAAATAAGTCGTTGCGGTTGGGCAGTAAAACCACTACCTTCGCGATTGAGCGTTTTGATGCTTTTTTAGCGTTGAGTAAAGAAACTCCCCTTTACAAAGAAAAGAGAAAGAGGTTGTGATGGACAAGTTGTTAGTGTTTTTGGCGTACGTTGCGCTTACCCTTCTATTGACTCCTATAAGGGCCTTTGGAAACGTGGGTGTAAAGGTATCCTCGTTACTCGGTTTCCTGCTGTTTTCTATTTTAACGGTAGTTTTGATAAAAAGACGTGACGTGAAAGTTTCCGCACCGTGGGTGTTGTTAATGGGGCTACTTGGTATTTCGCTAATCAATCTTCCTTTTCACGTGATTCATTTCCACGAGACATTGGGAACGCTTATAGAATACATCGTTCACTTGCTAGCCGTTGTAGCCGGCTATTATTACGCGATGATTAAAAAAACAGACTGCAAAATTGTTTTTTGCATCTTTTGTATGGCTATAGTTACCGTGTTATCGTTATATGTTTATGATTTAATTTGGACAAAATGGATGCTCAATTAATTGGGCGATAAATATTTTTTCGACAACCATAAATCAATTAAAGTATGACAACAAAAGAACATATTAAAGTTAGCCACATCATAATTCTATGAAACGGATGAAATCTTTACGAAGCCTCTCTTTGATGTTTGCTCTCCTGATCGGGGGTGTCCTTTTTTCGACCGCGATGGGAAATGAACCCCGGGAAGAAAAAGCGACCAACTTGTTCGAGTACGGTGGAGTAACCACGTGCGAGGACACCTGGAGAACCTTTTCCGTAACTTTCCCATTTTCATCGAGAACGGGAAGGGTATCAATTTTCTCTAAAGAGCTGCAGCTACCTACGTATCCAATATTGAACATGTATTTATTGATTAATCTATATAACGTAAAAAAATGGAAGGTATAAAAGATAAAAAGGTGTCAAGAAAAACAACTGTTCAGGTAATCATAAAAATAATTTCGTTTTTGTTATTCTTTTGCATTTATCTGGTCAACCCCCTGGAGAAAACATTTAATTTGGCACTTATCGCGCTTGTTGTTACAGGTTTAATTGTCTTATTCGTTTTATTACTGAAATCTCGTGAAAAGCAATATAAACATCTTCCCGCGATAATAGGCTTTTCCATAGGGATATTAATATACCTGATTTTTTAATTTATCCCCAGTTACTCGTGATTGTCATATTATAAAAGATAGAAAAAATGCGCTTTACACACTTTTTTGGACAGCACCAAATTTTAACCCTATTAGGAGTTATCATATCACTCGGATTATTTTCATGTAATAATCAGACCAACACCGACAATGGGTTATCGGCATTCCCCGATACCGAGGTTCAAGGTAACATTAGAATACTGTTAATGACTCCCGATAGTTTGCGATCAAAGGAAGAGAATCTGTTACTGCAGCAACTCGAAGCAATGATCTATAATTATTGCGTTTTAGAAAACGAACGATTTCAATTAAAAATTAGCAAGCGTGAGTGGGAAAAACAGGGCATGAGTGGGGAATATTACAAAATGCTAAAAGAAGAAATAAAAGACCTAAACAATTTTATAGACACAACCTCTTTTTCAAAACAACTTATTTTAGATTCATATCAGAACGCCAAGCAGGAATATGAAAAAAGAAGAGAATCCAAACAATTGCAATTAAAATAGGGCTTGCAACTGCAATCAAAAACACGATTTTTGTTCCCATCCTGAACCCGATTGTTTAAATCATGATTATAAAGAAGGAAATTATTGTGGTTGGTTATTACTTTCAAAATGTAATGGATTATGCGGGATAAAATAACGTACATCAGAGAGATGGGAATAACTTTTCTCATAAATTTACTTGGCATATTGACTTGCCGTCTATCGCTATCAAAGGAAAAGATGCAGAAAAATTGGGGATAACAGTCTATCCAACCATTATCATCGTTGATGAGCATTCAAGAAAAATCTTTATGGGTGATTTGAGCCACTGCGAAAGCTTTTTAAAAAAACGTTTCGAAAAAACATATCGTCAGCAAGAAAATTCTTCTTCCTAAAGCCAGGAACTAGGAAAAGCGGTTTTGACTATTACACCTAGATTTGTTACAAATCGGACATTTATTAAAGGTTGAAAGATAGCGATTTTCTTCACTTAAAAGAAAAGAATATCATATCATTTAGTTTTGCTTGTTTTGTCGCAAATATTTGCTATATTTGCGACAAAATATATCACAAAAGGAAATGAAAAGCATTGATGATAAGATATTTGCAAAAATTGGAAAAGCGAAGAGGGGTTCGCTATTTTTCACGGAAGATTTTTTGAGTTTTGGCACTGCAAAATCTGTATCGAAAGCCTTGCAGAGATTAGTAGACAGAGGTAAAATATCGAGAGTTGCCCGTGGAATTTATGCACGCCTTGAAAAACATCCTGTTTTAGGAGAAATAACCCCAAGCACAGAGGCAATCGCCGAAGCAATCCGCAAACGAGACAAAGCACGCGTAATGCCCACCGGAGTTTTGGCACTCAATGCACTTGGCTTGTCAACGCAAGTGCCTATGAATGTGGTGTATCTCACCGATGGTTCGGCACGTAAAATCGACCATGGGAAAAGAAAAATTGTTTTCAAAAGAACATCTCCCAGAAATCTTTCAGCCATCGGAGAAATAAGCGGTTTGGTCATTCAGGCATTGAAAGAAATTGGGAAGGACAATGTTACCGAAGAAGAGGTACAAATTATTCTAAAACAATTAGAGAGGGAAGATCAGTACAGATTGGAGCATGACATACGCCTCGCTCCGGAATGGATAAGAAAAATCATGCGCCAAGCACTTAAAGAAGAAACAAATGAACAAGTGGATTGCAGAATCGGATGAAACAAAAAGGAAGGCTTATGTTCAGATAGCAGAGAAAATCGGCATGTCTCCCTTCGCCGTGGAAAAAGACTGGTGGGTTACGCGAACCTTATCCATCATCTTTGATATGGAAATCGGTAAACATCTTATTTTCAAGGGTGGCACGTCGTTGAGTAAAGCCTTTAACTTGATAGAACGGTTCTCGGAAGATATTGATCTGGCCGTGGATCGGGAGTACTTTGGCTATGCTGGAGAACTCACCAAGAAAGAAAGGCAAAGATTGAGAAAAGTATCGGGAAAGTACGTGGATGAGGTTTTTTATCCCGATTTGAAAGTAAAATTTCAAGAAAAAGGATTGCATAACGCCAGGGTAGAGCTGGTTGAAGAAGTTGAAAGTGATAAAGACCGTACGATCAATATTTTCTATCCGAATGTCATTGCATCACCCGGCTATTTGGCACCGAAGGTACAGCTGGAAATCGGTAGCCGATCGTTGAAAGAGCCGTTTACATTTAAAACCATTTCATCGCTTGTGGATGAAGCTTATCCAAGCAGCGATTTTGTAGAAGAGGCGTTTCAAGTACCCACGGTAAACCCGGAACGCACGTTATTAGAAAAGATATTCCTGCTTCACGAGGAGTTTCAGCGTCCTGCCGAAAGGATGAGAGTGAACCGACTGAGCCGTCATCTATACGATATTTTCAAGCTTTCACAATCTCCTTACGCTGAAAAAGCGTTTACTAATCCCGAGTTGTATCAGACAATCGTGGAGCATCGGTACAAATTTAACCGGATTGGACACATCGATTATAACCTGCATCAGCCTCAAACCATCAGCATGCTTCCGCCGGAGAGGGTGCTGGCAGACTGGAAAGCAGATTATGAGACGATGCTCGAGCAGATGATCTATGAGGAAAATGCGCCATCGTTTGATAAACTGATAGTAGAGTTGAAAAAATTGAACGACAAGATAAATTCCCTGGGTTGGAAGTTTGACTTTGATTTCTCAATTAAGAAATAAATTGGTGGGCAGATGTTTCAGACACTTTTTGGAACAGTATCTTTTTTACTCATTAGGATAGATTATCTGCTAGCATATCATGCTAATTTTTATGCAAACCTAATCAATTATTGATTAGGTTTGCTGTATTTTTAGCAAAAAATTGACTTTTAAGCCCGTATCGATAGTTTTTTGTACTTTTGAGCTTCCAAACAGGTTAAACCAACCGCTATGGCTACCCCAATATTGCAAATTGATAAGCTGACGAAGAGCTTTGGCGACCTGCTACTCTTCCGGGAGAGCTCGTTCGGCATCGCCGAGGGGGAGAAGGTGGGACTGATCGCCCGGAACGGGGCGGGCAAAACTACCCTGCTGAATATCCTGGCGGGTAAAGAGCCGTACGACGATGGAAGGGTGGTCTTTCGCAACGATACCCGGGTGGCTTACCTGGAACAGTCGCCTACATTCGACCCCGATCTCACGGTGATGGAGGCCTGCTTTAGCTCGGATAACGAGGTGGTGCGGCTGATTGCCCGCTACGAGGAGGTGATTGCCTCGGGCGACACGTCGAACCTCGAGGAGGTGCTGACCCAGATGGACTTTCACAACGCGTGGGAGCGCGAGTTGCAGGTGAAGCAGGTGTTGACATGGCTGAACATTACCGACTTCAAGCAGAAGATGGGCGAGCTCTCCGGGGGGCAGGTGAAACGGGTCGCCTTGGCCAATGTGTTGATCAGCGAACCGGATTTGCTGATCATGGACGAGCCGACCAACCACCTGGACCTGGAGATGGTGGAGTGGCTGGAGGAGCGGCTGACCCGCAGCTCCGTCACCCTGCTGATGGTGACGCACG
>DUPB01000113.1 GCA_012838585.1 Bacteroidales bacterium | reverse complement strand
TTGTGCCAGGAAAGGGGGTTCGAATAAAACTTCCCCGCGGAACCCGAAAGGTAGGTGTGCGGCGAGGAGAAAAGGTTCATCTGCTTGTTTTTCTCTGATTCCTTGAACATGTTCGTGTCTTTTTTTATACCACTAAGGTACTGAAAATAAACGATATGAGCAAGCAAAACGGGATGTTTGTCACAACAATTTATCGAGCGTTTTTAAAACGAAATGAACGATGACGAAAACTGTAAATAGAGAATTAATAAATTACAAAACGTCTGCGCCGACTTTTCGGAGTGGACTCAATATTGGTTCTACAAGTTTACGCAATTGTTTTGTAATTATTTTTTCTCTCCGCCACTATTTCCTATAACCATACTGAGGATAGTATTTTGGACGTGTAAATCAGGGGCACTTTCACGAGTATTGGTAACCATAGAGAGTTTTAGCCTACATTTTAAGTGTGGTTTTTAGTTTAAATATCCATTTATTATAGTATCTTCAAAACCTTTTAGTATCTTTGCATTCTCAATACTCAGACCTCTGTTTTTTAGAGTTAGGACTATTGAGCTTCATTTCAGAGTTGTTTGTTCGGGTGTGGGTGGCTTTGCCATCTGACAGGTTTCCAGCAAGCAACTCTTTTTTTTGGGGACAGCATCAATCCGTTGACTCGAAAATCCATACTAACAAATTAAATACCAGCTACTTCAAAAAATTATTGTGTTTTTTCTAGTGGATACTTTAATACATGATAAACAATAAGTTCGCAAAACCATCCAATCCAGTATCAAATGAGTCATCAGGAGAAGCGGAATTACTTTCTACCATCATAGGTAAGTGATTAATTTCAATTCTTGAGACCAATCCGGCAGGAAACGCTAATAAATGCCTACCAGCGCATTATATTACATTTTATGACACAACGTAACTCAAGTGAAGGAACGATCGTCTGGAAAGTCGGGGATGGACTTGAATGAGAGCTGGAGATACAGAATTTACTTGTATATGCTTAACAGAACAGAATGAACAAACACCTACGAGGTTTTGAAAAAACAAGTCCGGTGGGTAACCTTAATTTACGCCAAGATGACGTAAATCCCTCGACACCGGACTTGATGGATGCGGAAACAACCTCTTAGAAGGGCAAAGATAACGAGGATGGTTTTATAAACCAAGAGTCTATGCTAAACCATACAAGCATGAAGTAACAAATATAGAGTTGCTTTATGGAACACTGCTGAATGACAATGCCACTCGCACCCGAAAAAGCAACTCTATAAATACAAATACAGAGCTATCAGACGTTCCGATGGCAGGAGAAAAAACTCGCAGTCAACAAATGGATGCTCTAAATAGCTCTGAAATGGAGCTCAACAATCCTAACTCCGCAAGCGGAGGTCTGACGATTGAGACCACAAAGTTACTACAAGGAGTCGAGAAATCCTACGATAAAGGCGAAAAACTCTTGGAGGAGAGCGAGGATAAGCCGGAAAGCACGCCTTTGTTCCGCGCCATCGGCGAGATAGGCGCGAGCAGGCTGGAAGGTGCCGAGATGGTGATGGATGGCCTGCGGGTGGCGAGGGAGATGGAAGCTGACTTTAACGAGCGACCGAAACGGTTAGAGAAGTTGCGTAACTCAAAAGACGTTGAAATATCCGGCAAAGAGCATGAGGGTAAATATGAACTGAATAGAAACAGTGCCAAGCAATGGCTGAAAGATAACTTGCGCGGAAGTTACGAAATAGCAGATACAGGCGAACAGGTAGAAATTAGCCGTAAAGGTGTAAATAAAGTTACATCTCACAGTATGGGTAGTGAGCCACATCTAAAAAGTTTGATAGCTATTCCAGAATTACTTCACAACAGCATATTTATTACCCAAGAGCAAGCGGAAAAAGACAACGCTCAATATGAAAGTTACAGATACTATGTAACCGGACTAAAAATAGGGGAAGATTATTACACCGCAAAATTGACTGTCGGTGTGGATAGGAACGGCAACAGATTCTATGACCACGCGCTGACCGAGTTAGAAAAAACAAAACTGATTGACTATGTAAATCAATCAGTTCCGGGTTTTATATCAACGGGGGACGTACCTAATCCGTCTGTTACCGTTAGCAAAGATACAAAACTGCTTTCAATTTTGCAAGCCGACCCGAAAGAAAATGCAAAAAAAATCCGTCTTGCCACCGGGTGGGAACGTGGTGTGGACGGTAAATGGCGGTACGAGGTGGCGGACGAGAATATTCATTGGAGAGGTGCATTGAATGACGGTGCCGATAAATTGCATGATTTGCTGAACGAACACAGTCCACTGAAAACGATAAAATTATTTGAATTATTCGAAAATGGCAAGGAAAGCGAGTTGTTTAAAGCGTACCCTGAATTACTTGCCGTAAAAGTACGCTTTGGCAAGTCAGACGGCATGGCTCATTGGGATAGCTCTCGAAACGAAATAGTTTTGGAAAGAAAATATTTCGACCATGATAACTTCTTTGACTCAAGTTTAATACAATCTGTATTAATCCATGAGACGCAACACGCGATACAGGAAATAGAGGGGTTCGCCAAGGGAGGAGACATATCCATAAGTGGAAATACTATTGATGCTTATAATTATCACAAGCGTAACGCGGATGATATTACAAAAGCACTTGCCAACTACGACAAAACGGAATTAGGCAAGAGAATGAAAGAAGCCATAGCATCGGGCGATTTCGTCCAGATGGCAACCGTGTCTTCTGAAAGGTTGAAAGATGATGCCTTCAAAGTAATTCTTGACGCTAAGAAGGCGTTTAAAGAAGAAGCTGGTATATCTTATGACAAATTTATAGAAGGAAATATAACTATTGAGGATTTTGCTAAAACCCGTTACAACCGTCTCGCCGGTGAGGTGGAAGCCCGCAACGTTCAAAGACGCTTGGATTTCACCCCGGAGCAGCGACGTGAAAGGCTACTGGAAGAGACGGAGGACGTGGCACGGGCGGAACAAATCGTTCTAAGGAGCGTGGCGGAGGATGCTGATGTTAGGTTCCGCTCCGAATACGAGGAGCGGCTATCCGACATCAAGGAGAAAGCTATCGCCGATGGCACGTTCATGAAGGCCCCGAACGGGAAGGACACGAACCTGAACGAAAGGCAATGGCTGCAGGTGCGCACGCCGGAGTTCAAGCGATTCTTCGGGGACTGGGAGTTGGCAAACTTGATAAGACAGGCAAAAAACGCGTGGGAGGATAAAAACAGTAAATCCAAATCTGTAATCAGCCTTAGCGAAAAAGCAGCAGCAAAATTTAAAGAACTGTTAGGAACTGATGCAAAACAGTTAGTTATAACCGATGATACTATTCGCCACATTAAAAACTATCATTCTACCCAAGAAGAGAATAGGGGTCAAATATCTCTAACGCCGGAAGATATTGCTGTAATTCCATTTGTAGTCAACAATTATGACACGATGGAAAGGGCGAAAGAATATGATGACAAGTTAGGAAATAGAGCCGTTACGATAAAGAAAAGAATTAACGGAATATCTGTTGTTGCAACAATAGAACGTGGCAAATCGAAAGAGTTCGTTGTAAGTTCGTGGATAGTAAAAAAATCGGATGCCTTAGATGTTTCAAGTGAAACCCCGGGGCTTTACGTCCAAAACGACTCCGACATCGCGAATGTAATGAAAGAGGTTGAAAGAATCAAAAATTCTTACAAAAATTCCTCGAAAATCGTTGACGAGAACGGGGTGTAAACGGAAACTGAGAATACAGCATTTTCGGTAAACACGAGTGCAGCACTTTCGGTAACAATAGTGCAGCGTTTTCGGTAACAACGGTGCAGCAGTTGCAAAGTTAGTTTTTCTTTTTTACATAT
>DUPB01000112.1 GCA_012838585.1 Bacteroidales bacterium | reverse complement strand
CGAAATCATAGCTTACGGCTTAAACTTAAACACGATTGACCGTAACACCGATACCGTCCGTTCACGGAAATTTCCCAAGGGATATTACGTCTACAAAAACAATCATGGCGACTTCCCCGCGAACTATTTCCTACTGAATAAAAGCTACTCGAATAAAAAGGCACTGTTTCAGCTAACCGATACCGGTTTCGTGAAAAGAGTAGAGCATCCCGATTTTGAGAAAACGGATCTGTTTTCAGGGCGTTTATTTGTTGATGAGGAGAACGATCGAATTTACGTCCCGATGTCCGATGGCATCAGCATCCTCTCTTTGTCGGGGGAGCGTCTCGCCTTCTGTTCAGGCTATTACGCCTATAATTTCATTCGTTATCGCGATGCCGTTTGGTTTATAACTCCCAATGGCATTTACCGTTTTGATCATGATGCCATCGAGAAAATGATATCCATTGATGCCCAACACGATGTTGGCATCATGAAATTGTGTGTAGATGCTAAAGGGAGCTTACTCTTCTGTGACAATTTTTCGGTTTACAGGCTGTTGAACGACCAAATTGAAACGCTCTTCACCGGCGTCAACCAAATTACCGATATGCTGGTGGACAGTGAAGGCAATCTATGGGTCGCCACCTACCAGGGGTTGTATAACCTGTTCCGTCTTCAATTCAAAAACTACTGGCTGAAAAACCGGAGCGACGTGGTGCGCGGCGTTGTGATGGATGGCAGTAACGACAAAATCATTGGCAGCTATAACGGGGAACTTATACGGTTTAACGATGATTCGAGTGAGAACATACCTTACCCATCCAATGAGTGCGGCAATTCGTTTAGCGCGTATTTTACAGGGGAGCAGGGGAGTCTCTTCCTTCCCGGGAATGGGAAAATATTGAAAATCAATGGCCGTCAAAGCCGCTGGCTGAATCTTCCGGTTCAAAGTTATGATTTCGCGTATGCCCTGTCCGATGGGACAGTTGCCGTGGGCGGGATGGATGGCATACATCTTATTTCTGCCGAGGGAAACATAGTGAAAACATCTCCGATGGATACCCTTTTACAGGCTATCCATTCCAATATCGCTGAAGACAAGCAAGGCAATGTATGGTGTGGTGGGGCTCACGGGATCACTATCGTGACAAAAGATGGAATAAAACGGGTAAGCGGCGATCTTTTGCAGCCATGCCTGGTTTTCGCGAACGATAACGAGGGCGATGTCTGGCTTGCCGCGGAAAACCGACTGTTCCGCGCCGCGAGGGACTCGGTGCAACTCATGCACACTTTCCGGAGCGCCATCGAAACCATTTTCTTTACCCGAAACAACAAGTTGATTGTCGGCACCTCCAACGCGATAAACATTTCAGATACAGAATTGGATAATATCGTCGTGTATGATCACCTGAACGGGTTCACCGGGAAAGAGGTGATGCGGGCCTCTATGACGGAAGATAAAGAGGGAAGGGTATGGATGCCATCGGTTACTTCTCTCGTCAGTTTCAATCCCGATGAACTGCTTACGCGACAACCGGTACCGAAGCTCTATATTCTTTCGCTTTCCTCCTCTCCTGACAACGTCAATTGGCAGAAGGAGGATCTGGAGGCCCCACGACTCACGCACGAGAAAAAGAACCTGCGATTTTCTTACATCGGGTTGTCCTATTCAGCGGCCCAAAACGTGCGCTACCGGTATCGGTTGGTCGGTTTTCAGGATGACTGGTCGCAACCTGTCGCCGATAGAGAGTTGACTTTCAACAACTTGAAGCCCGGCAAGTATATTTTCGAATTAAAAGCGAATGCCGGAACGCCTGAAACACAAACCGAAACGGTTTCATTACCGGTATACATCAAACCCGCGTTTTGGCAGACACTGCTTTTTAAGATCCTGGCCTTTGCACTGTTCGTGGGGGTGATAGCTTGTCTCGCCATCCGGTATCAGCGACGTAGGCACGAGAAGGAGATCCGCAAGGCCAACCGCGAAAAAGAGATGAACGAGCTCCGCGTGCAATCCGTGCGGCTGAAATCCATCCCGCACTTCAACAGCAACGTGTTGGCGGGTATCGAGTATTTCATCATGACCAAATCGAAGGAGGAGGCCAACGAACTGCTCACCACCTATTCCCGTTTTACCAACATTACCCTTCACGATATCGATAAAGCGCAACGACCGCTGAAAGATGAGCTTGAGTATGTATCTATGTACCTCGAGTTGGAAAAAATGCGCTACGGCGACAAACTTTCGTATGATATAGACGTTGATAGTGATGTAAGGCAGGAGATTATGATACCGAACATGGTGCTGCACACCTATG
>DUPB01000111.1 GCA_012838585.1 Bacteroidales bacterium | reverse complement strand
TTAAGGAAATAGTCGTATCTTTAACAAAAAAAACAATTTAACGGCTGGGTGCCTATTGCCGGAATCGGTGGGGCCAATCACCAGAATATTCATTAATAACGTAAAATAGAGGAATCATGAATTCACATCGTGTAAAAATCAGGAGAATTCAGCTGTTTGTGCTGGTCTCAATTTTCTCCATTGCCTTGGTTTACCCGCGAACGGGAATCAATACAAAGCTTGAAGGCGAATCGGATTGTGAGGCTATATTGGAAAATGTCTTCAAGGCGCATGATCTTAAGGTGAGATATGAGACCGCTCAGTACATATACCAGAGCAAGGGTTTTACAAAGAATGACCCCTTGTTGAACAGTTTCTTTGAGCAAATAAAGGGTTTCCCCTATTTTGAAAAACAACAAGACAGTACGCTTGCCCTAAAGTCTGGCGAATGGGTGAAAGTGGAGTTCATGTCAAAAGAGGAGGTGAGTCGATACTTTGAACAACTAAACTATACACCGGGGGAGGCCTATGAAGATTATAAAGCTTTTCTTCAGGATTTGCGGCTTGAAAAAGAGTCCTACCTGCCATGTATAGATGCGGAGCTCGCGAAAGGAGAGGCATCGGAGTATGCCAAGAAGGAGATATTCTACTCGTTCAAGCCTCCTCTGTCGTCGCAATTACCTCCAAGGATAACGAGGTTGGATTTTTTGAAACTGTTTAAAGAGTTTGTTCTCAACACCCCAAATGGGATGATTCCAGATAGCCTGAGGGCGTACGCATTTTTACATTGCGGTTGTAAAATTCCCCCTTTTTATTCTCTCTCACCCACACGAAGTGGTGAGTAGGGTAGTAACCCAAACTGTTTGTATTTTCAGGGAATCGTTGTACCTTCGCCCATTATTCATCTTGGTTTAATTATGTATCATGGGCAAAAAACAAAAACAGGTACCGCGCATTCTCTCGCCGGAGAACTATATTCGTCAACGAGCCCGCAACCTCCCCCTATTTCAATGCTTGGTGAACGAAGGTTGGGAAGAGGAGGGTCTCGTGTATGCCACCATCGCGCGGAAGCATATCAATGGAAACATCACCTTTTGTGCCTACCTTGTCGACCTAAAATGCCTCGGGATTAAAGACACAATGTATTTCTTTAACGCTCATCCGCTTGATTTCAATGAGTTTAAGGATGACATGTCCAATGACATCGATTCGATAGAATGCGATTACGACTTGGTTCACAACGTGATTCATGCCGCGTGGGAGTACGCCGAAGAGATCGGTTTTGAACCGCACCGAGATTTCCTTTCCATCACACAGTACATGTTGGAAGAGGATACCGATGAAATCCCTTTGATGGATATTCATTGTGGTGGCGATGATGGCAAACCGCTCTACGTGCAAGGTCCCCTTGAGGACGACGTGATGGCCAACATGATTGTTAACCGGTTGGAAAAGAAGTTGGGCCCAGGTAACTTCCATTACGTTTTAAAAAGCGAAGTATTGGAGGACTACGATTTCTTGAGCGACGATGAGGAACTTTTCGATGACGATGACGATGAATACGATGAGTTCTTCGATGACGGTGATGATGAGTGGGATGAGTTTGATGATGATTATATCGATGAATACTACGAGAATAGCCTTGAGGAAAACATCGATTATTTCCTGGAGTTAACTCAATTCATGGAGGGGGATGATGAGTGGGATGATGAGTGGGATGATGAGTGGGATGATGAGGAGGATGATGAGGAGGATGAAGAGTGGGATGATGAGGAGGATCCATGGGATATTGATTTGGACGAAGAAGACGAAGAAGAAGAAGCCCTGGAAAAACTTAAGGAATTAGAAAAAATAGATGTCATTACGGATCTCTTGTACGAGGAGTTCATCGATTTCACGAAGCTCAAGCGTGTACTTGCCGAATGGGAAGAGGAGGCGGCGAGCTATACCGTAACCAATGCCGTTTTCTACCAAATGCTTGGTTTAGAAAGTGACGAGGAGGTGTCGTATGAAGATTTAACCTTTATGACCCGGGAGAGTGTTGGCGATAGGTTACTAGAGTACGCGAAAGAGCGATGGGGAGAAACTCCTTACACGGCCTGGCTCGAATGGCAAGGTATGGATGATGAGCTCGCGGCAAGCGCTGAGCTCGCGAAAGCGCTCGACAAATACCCGGATTACGCGCTTTTCAAGTTGGAAGAGGCGATGCTGAAAATTCGAGCGAGAGAGTTGAAGGAGACGGAACTCTCGTTTGAGACCTACTTTGGTAAGAGGAAAGAGATTACGGCCGTAGAGTACTTGAAATTGCAAACAACCCGGCTCCATTATTTCTTATCGATCGATGATTTAACGGGAGTAGAGGCCATGAGTCGTTTTAACCGATCTCATGCACCTACGGGTTACCAATCGATTGAAATGTTCTTTTCCTTTTTGGGCATGTGCAAAACCTCCCTGCTAAGGTTGTGCCTTTTAGAGTGGCGAAAATAATTTAGTTTCATGGCTTTGCCTTTGGACTTAACTCGCGTTAAGGTTGTTATTTATGGTGAGTGACAGGGTACTGTTCATGAAGTCATATAAAGTAATTATCCTATGAAGAAAATTGTTTTTTTATTCTTAGCTGCAGTCCTGTTTTGTAACTGCACTCCGGACAAGACAGACAAACGAATTGAAAGTGACGGTGAATTTCCTATCATGGCTTGGATAGGGGTTCCTGAAGCGGAAACCTCCGTTGAGCGATTCAAAGAGTTAAAGGAGTCGGGTATCAATATTAACTTTTCAGTCTATTCAAGTGTTGAAGCGGTGCAAAAAGCGTTGGATGTTGCCCACGAGGCGGGGGTAAAGCTGATGTTTTCATGTCCGGAACTAACATCCGAACCCGAGAAGACCGCGGAACGATTCATGGCACATCCCGCTTTACAAGGGTACCACTTGGTGGATGAGCCGTGCGCAACAGCCTTCCCCTCGTTGGGGGAATGGGTGAGGCGTATCCAGTCGGTTGACAAAGAACATGGCTGCTATATCAACCTGCTCCCGACGTATGCCAGTGCGGAACAATTGTTAGGGAAGGATTTTGTGTTAGAAGAGGGCGAAGATCCCTACGCGAAGTATGTGGAGTTGTTCCTACAAGAGGTTCCGGTACCTTTTATCTCATTTGATCATTACCCGGTACTTGAAGAAAATGGAACGCGTACGTTACGTCAAGATTGGTACAAGAACCTGGAGATCATCGCGGCAGCATCCAAAGAGTCGGGACTCCCCTTCTGGGCTTTTTCACTAGCCATCGCGCACAAGCCTTACCCCATTCCGACCGTTAGCGAAATTCGGCTGCAGATGTACAGCAACCTGGCATACGGTGCGCAGGCCCTACAGTATTTCACCTACTGGCACCCGGGAGATACTACGATATGGGATTTTCATGATTCGCCCATTAACATCGATGGGACACGTAGCGTGGTATATGACCGTATAAAATTGGTGAATCAAGAGATACATGCGTTATCGGGTGTTTTTGGGGGTTCAAAATTGGTTTCTGTCTGGCATGCGGGCGATCAGATTCCCTCGGGAACTAACCCCCTTGGGGAATTGCCCAGTCAAATCAAGTCTCTGGAGATAGCCGATGGTAGCGCATTGGTATCGCTTCTCACGAAGAACGAGCGCTGCTTTCTGGTTATTGTAAACCGTGATCTCATGGAGCCGATGTCATTTTCTATAGAAACAGACGATACTGTGGGGATAGTGTCAAAGGATGCTGCTGTAACGCCCGTTGGTAACGGTGCAGAAGTAGGACTCGCTCCTGGTGATATCGCGATTTTCACCTGGAGGCAATAGGTGCCTGATGGTTGTCCGTGTGAGCTCATTGCCCTTGTTGTACTTGATTGATGTGAATTAGATATTGAATTTGAAAAAGCTGGAGGTGGTGAAGAAGTAATCCAATTAGACGATAACAATATGAAAACGACCAGTAGAGGGTTCAGTCGTCGTGGTTTTATTAAAGCAACTGCCGGTGCAGGTGTTTACCTGGCCTCGGCGAAATACTCGAACATGTTTGCGATGAGCAATCCGGAACGACCCGTGAGGCTGGGTTTCGTGGGGGTAGGGAGCAGAGGGACGTCAATGCTCCAAACGGCACTTATGCTAGAAGGTGTTGAGATCACCGCCATTTCTGATATCGTGCCCGAGAGGGTGGAAAGAGCCCAACAGTTGGTTATGGAATCAGGACAGCCTAAGCCCAAAGGGTTTACGGGTGAAGAGGATTATAAGAAGATAGCCGACTTGACCAATGTTGATGCTGTTTTTACCGCGACCCCGTGGAGCTTGCATACCCCGGTCATGGTAGCTACTATGAAAGCTGGAAAATACGGGGGAACAGAAATGCCCGCATGTGACGGGTACGAAGAGGCTTGGGAACTGGTTGAAACCGCGGAACAAACAGGCATGCATTGCATGTTATTGGAAAATTACGCGTACATGCGCAACGTGATGATGGTTCTCAATATGGTGCGGCATGGATTGTTCGGGGAGTTAACCCATTGTGAAACAGGGTATCAGCACGATGTGCGTTATGCGACCATTGGGGATCAAGGGGAGTTGCTTTGGAGAGCGCACGAGCGTTACTTGCACCACACCGGAAACCGTTACCCAACCCATGCCATAGGTCCCGTTTCGCAATGGATCGATATCAATAGGGGCAACAAGTTCGAATACCTTGTATCCATGAGTAGCCGGTCACTTGGGTTGAATCATTACGTGGCAAAAAATTATGGAGCCGATCACCCAAACGCGAAACGACAATACAAAGCGGGGGATGTAAACTGCACGCTAATTCAGACTGCCAACGGCATCACGGTTACACTCTATTACGATTCCCTGAGCCCTCGCCCGGTCGATTTTATCTATCGTATTCAGGGGACAAAAGGTATCTATTCCGGAACGTTGGATAAAATCTACCTTGAGGATACAAGCCCCGTCCCTCATCAATGGGAGGATATTGAGAAGTACGTGGAAGAATATGATCATCCGTTGTGGAAGAAATATGGGGATATCGCGGTTCAAACCGGCCACGGGGGAAGCGATTACCTTTGCATGAGGGATTTCGTCGAAGCCATACGTCACCAAGCTGCCTTTCCCATTGATGTGTACGATGCGGCAACTTGGAGCATTATCACGAAACTCACGGAAGAATCTGTTTTGAACAAAAGCAAACCGGTCGACTTCCCGGATTTCACCCGTTCTAAATGGCGGGAAAGAAAACCATTGCCCATAGTGAACTCTTGATAATCGTACAACAAGATTGCTATAATTGAGGCATGGGGTTTTGTATTTGAGGTGGTTGGGTTAGGAAAGAATTGTCGACTTTACTAGAAATCCGGTAAGGAAAATACCAACAAAAATAGGAATGTATGAAGTCTAAAAAAAGAAATCAAAAATCAGGGGGTGAAACGGAGCGGTTGCAATCTCTGGATGCGTTGCGTGGATTTGACATGTTTTGGATCACGGGTGGGGCTACGATCATCAGTGCGCTGGCGACCTGGTCGGGTGCCGATTGGCTACAGGCTGTAAATAGGCAGTTTCAACATGTTGAATGGGTCGGCTTTCGCTTTGAAGATTTAATATTTCCCCTCTTCATGTTCATCAGTGGTGTAGCCATTCCGTTTGCCCTGATTGCCAAACGTGAGCGGGGTGTTCCTAGGTCTTCCCTAACAAAAAAAGTGTTCAGGCGGGCTATTATCCTGGTTGTACTGGGTATGTTTTACAACGGGGTCTTTCAAAACGGCTTCGAGAACCCTCGGTTTGCCTCTGTCCTTGGGCAAATAGGTTTGGCCTACCTGTTCGCTTCATTGATCGTGCTCTATACCAAGTCGTTCAGGCAACGGTTATACTGGCTGGTAGGGATCCTGGTAGGATACAGCCTTCTCCAGTTGTTGGTACCCGTGCCGGGATTCGGTGCCGGGGTACTAACCCCCGAAGGTTGTATCAATGGATATATCGACCGTTTGCTCTTACCCGGCAGGTTGTATGGTGGGGTGTATGATCCGGAAGGGTTGCTGTGTGTTGTTTCAGCCACAGGCATCACCTTAATGGGAACCTTCGCGGGAAATATTTTACGGGATCGAAAAACAACAGAAACAAAGAAGGTGCTCAAGCTTTTGGCCATTGGAGCAGTTGCCGTGCTGGTGGCCTTATTGCTAAGCCTGTTTTATCCCATTATCAAAAAGTGCTGGACCACGACGTTTAATCTGCTGGCAGGTGGGATTAGCTTTCTATCAATGGCCCTTTTCTATTGGCTCATTGATGTGAAGGGGTGGAAAAAATGGGCCTTCTTCTTCCGGGTTATCGGGTTGAACTCCATCTTCATCTACCTTTTGTACCGTTTTGTTGACATTCCCAAAACCTGCTCTTACTTTTTCGGGTGGACCACCCTCTTGGGTAGTATTGAGCCGGTAATTCATACCACGCTACGGGTATTATTGGTATGGTTGCTGCTCTATTACATGTACAAGAGAAAGATTTTTTTAAGGGTGTGAAACTATAATCCATCTAATATGAAGTGTTTTTCAGAATTTGTGCCAACGAGGGGTTTTCTGGTGGCTTTAATGGCGTTTTTCATCGTCGTGGGTAGCTCGTATGCCGATAATACGCCTGAATATACCATGGAGTGCGAGGGTATAACGCGTGTGTACAAGTTGCATATTCCGGAAGGGTTGCCGGAGAACGCGCCGTTGGTTGTCGTGCTGCACGGTTACGGTGGCTCTAATGATGGTATTCTGAATAAAACAGCGGATCGCCACCGGTTTGCCGCCTGTTACCCACGGGGTGAAAAAGATAGCCGGGGCAAGAGCTGTTGGAACGTTGGGTATCCTTTTCAACACGATATGACGATTGACGACGTGGAGTTCCTGACACAGTTGGTGCGTCACTTGCAGAACAAGCATGGCTTTAGCCGACATAACGTGTTTTGCGTGGGTATGTCGAACGGTGGAGAGATGTGCTATCAGCTAGCAGCCCAGCGTCCCGACCTGTTTGCCGCTGTTGCCCCAGTGGCTGGGTTGATGCTGCACTGGCTCTACAAGTCCGATAACTCCACCGTTCCCGTTTCTCTCTTTGAAATTCACGGCACGGAAGACAATGTTTCGGCTTGGAACGGTGATCCGGAAAACAAAGGCGGCTGGGGGGCGTATCTTCCCGTGCCCCTTGCCGTGCATTTTTGCGCGGCAAAGAATCGTACCACCGTCATGCAAAGTGACACGTTGACCGGAAAAGCCCCCAATAACCGTATGATCATTCAACACCGTTTTATCGGGGGGATTAATAACAGTGAGGTGTGGTTGTACGAGATCGTGGGTGGGGGTCACTCCTGGGCCTGGGAAGATATGGACACGGGCGAGGAGTTGTGGAAGTTCTTCAGCAGGTGTATCCAACCCTGAGGCTTTTTATTCTTGTAGTATGTTAATTCCTGGTATACATGGGAGTTGATTTTCACTTTGTTTCAACGGTCAAACCGGTTGTTTAAAATTGACAGTTTATTAATTCGTGTGATGATGAAAAAACTTTTAGGAATTGATATTGGTGGAACGAAAACTGCGGTGATATATGCTCGTGAAGAAGAGGGAAACAGGATAGAAATCGTCGATAAATCTCAGTTTAGGACCACCAATGTCGAGCAGACGATTAATGAGATATTCTCTCACTTAGATGAGTTGATAGAGCGAAACGGGCTGAAAGCAGAAGAGATCTCCGCTATAGGGATTAGCTGTGGGGGGCCCCTTGATAGCGAACGCGGCATAGTCATGTCCCCTCCAAACCTTCCGGGCTGGGATAACATTCCCATCGTGGAGATGGTAAAAAAGAGATACTCGCTCCCTTGTGCTATTCAGAACGATGCCAATGCCTGTGCTATAGCGGAATGGAAGTTTGGAGCCGGTGTTGGTACCAAAAACATGGTGTTTTTAACCTTCGGTACAGGATTGGGAGCCGGGCTCATTCTCAACGGGAGACTCTACTCCGGGACAAATGACAATGCCGGTGAAGTGGGACACGTGCGGCTGTCTGAGTTTGGTCCCGTGGGTTACGGGAAACAGGGCTCTTTCGAGGGTTTTGCCAGTGGAGGGGGAATAGCGCAGTTAGCAAAAGCCATGTTGACAGAACAACATCAACAAGGGAAAAACGTAGCCTGGTGTGCGTATGAAGATATAGATCAGATAACGGCACAAATAGTTGCCGAACAAGCGCATAAAAATGACCCGCTGGCCAAGAAAATTATCGAAACCTCGGCAACCTACCTGGGCAGGGGACTTTCGTTGCTGATTGACATCCTGAATCCGGAATGTATTGTTATTGGTAGCATCTATGCCCGGAATACCGCGCTGTTTTTCCCAATCGTGGAAAAAGTGTTACAGGAGGAGGCTTTGAGCAACGCCCTCGCGGTTTGCCAGATTAAACCCGCGCTCCTGGGAGAGAGCATAGGGGATTACGCGGCTATTTCCATTGCCAGCAGTCTAATCAACGAGTGACACCATGCACGACATCGTGAAAGATAGTTTACAAGAGGCCCTTGACTGCCTTCGTGAGTTTATGGGGAAAGAGAACAACTTGCAGGCCATTGATACTGGGGCAACGCTTATTTCCAAAGCTATTCAAGGGAGCAATAAGGTCATTTGTTGCGGGAATGGGGGTTCATTGTGCGATGCGTCGCATTTTGCCGAAGAGCTAACAGGAAGGTTTAGGAGTGACAGGATTCCCCTACCTGCCATCGCGATCAATGATGCCGCACATATTACCTGCGTGGGTAACGACTACTCCTTCCTGGAGATCTATAGCCGTTATATCGATGCGATGGGGAAAAAGGGAGATATCCTACTGGCGATTAGTACCAGCGGAGACTCTGAAAACATCATAAGGGCATGTAAGTCGGCGAAAAAAAAGGGAATGATCGTCATCGGTTTGACCTGTGATTCGGATAATTCATTACGAACCATGTCGGATGTCTCTATTTGTGCTCCAAAAACCAACTATTCGGATAGGATACAAGAAATCCATATAAAGGTGATTCATATTATGATTCAACTGATTGAACAAAAACTGTCCGTGAATGAACCATGTAGCTATCCTCTTTAATCCTTCAATGGCGAGAAGTTAACTAAGTTCTCGATTGCCTATGAGGAGATCATGTAAGGTGGACTGCTTGAATTCGAGATGGTCTCAAGCAAAGCTCCGGCTTTTTATGACTAATGCAGGGTTGCTAACTGATATATTGACAAGCACCTGTTTGCTGACGGTTACGGTTTTTTTATGTCGGGAGGGAAATAAAATCTCAGGCAATTAATAGATCCAAAACGAGGTATTACCTCAACAAGAGAAAATAAATGATGAGGATATTATTGACAAACTTACTGCTTGCCGTTTTCGTTTTCTCGGTGTTTGGGCAAAAAGTGAAATGGTACGATGTGGTCGTATATGGTGGCACCTCAGCTGGCATATCTGCCGCTATCCAAAGTACCAGGATGGGAAAATCTGTCGTGATCATCGAGCCAACGCGTAGGCTGGGTGGTTTAACCACCGGAGGCCTGGGGCAAACAGATATAGGTAACAAACACGTGATCGGTGGGATATCGAGGGAGTTTTACCGGAATATCCGGGAGCATTACAATGACCCCGCAAGCTGGAAGTGGCAGAATAAAAGTGACTATATGGATGAAGGACAAACACGGACCACAAAGGGTGAAGATGCCATGTGGACGTTTGAGCCTTCCGCCGCGTTAAAGGTGTATCACCAAATGCTCTCTGTTGAACAGGTCGATGTTGTATATGGTGAGCGATTGAACCGGGAGAGCGGCGTGAAAAAAGAGGGAGCAAGAATTGCCTCTATCGATATGGAAAACGGGGCGAGGTATATCGGGGAGATGTTTATCGATGCAACCTACGAGGGCGATTTGATGGCGGCCGCCGGGGTGTCGTATAGCGTGGGACGTGAAGCGAACAGTGAGCACGGGGAGACGTTGAACGGCGTGCAAGCCAACAGGGTCAACCGAACGTTGAAATGGACCGTTTCCAGGAACGCGCTTCATCACAACTTTATCGATGGTGTGGATCCCTACGTGATTAAAGGGGATCCCGGTAGCGGCTTGTTACCCTTCATCGTGGAAGGGGGTAAACCGGGAATCGATGGAGATGGGGACAAGGGCATCCAGGCCTACTGTTTCCGAATGACGCTAACGGACCACCCCGAGAACAGGATTCCTTTCCAAAAACCGGACAATTACGAGGAGATCAACTACGAGCTCCTTTTCAGGAACTACGAGGCGGCCACCGGTCCTATCGAGGAGATGTACACCTACGGCGACAAGCTGGTTCCCTGGATTAATTCGCCCATGCCGAACCGTAAGACGGACACCAATAACCAAAAGGGTTTCTCGACCGACTTCATCGGGCAGAACCACCGTTATCCCGAGGCCAGTTACGAGGAGAGGGAAAAAATAGTCCAAGCGCACCGCGACTATCAACAGGGGTTAATGTGGACGCTGGCGTATCATCCCCGCATTCCGCGAAAAGTAAGGAATGCTGTTTCGAAATGGGGTACCTGTAAGGATGAGTACGGGGAGGGGAGCAATGGCTGGCAGGAGCAACTCTACATCAGGGAGGCCCGCCGGATGAAAAGCGACTACGTGATGACGCAGAAAAACTGTGAGCGGATCGAGGTGGTGGATGACCCGGTGGGAATGGCCGCGTACGGCATGGATTCGCACCACGTGCAGCGCTACGTGGATGCCAACGGTTTCGTGCAAAACGAGGGGAACGTGGAGGCACCGGTGGCCAATCCTTACCCGATCAGTTACCGTTCCATCGTCCCCAAGAAAGGGGAGTGCGAGAACCTGTTGGTCCCGATATGCGTCAGTGCCACGCACATCGCTTTTGGTTCAATCCGCATGGAGCCTGTTTTTATGGTACTGGGGCAATCCGCCGCTACCGCGGCCTGCCAAGCGATCGATCAACGGAAGGCGGTGCAGGATATCGACTATCAACTGCTGAGAGAGAGGCTGCTGGAGGACAAGCAGGTCTTGGAGATTGATGTGGAGTAACGTGGGGCACGACTGCCATTTAAAATTTAAAGCCGAAATTGTTTGTTATGGAGTGACTGTTTTCCTGTTCAGGCGATTTCAAATGTTGGACAACAGGAAGCTATGTGCCAATACAAAGAGATTTTAATGTATATTTGTCCTTTGTATGTGAAATTATTAAAAACAAAATAATCGTATGAAGAAGAGTGTTGTTTTTTTTGTTGTTGTTTCAGTCGTTATGCTTCACGCATGTACGATTTTGGCGCAATGGACGCCCCAACAAACGGAGTGGTATTACCCGGTACCCGAGAAGGTGACTCCCGGGATGGAAGCGGGGGCTCCGCCCTCTGATGCCATCGTGTTGTTTGACGGGAAGGACCTGTCTCAATGGGTGAACTCAAAGGGTGAAAAGGCGGAGTGGACCGTTGCCGATGGCGTGCTTTCGGTGAAACCGGGCACGGGAAATATTTTCACCAAGGAGCATTTTGGTGATTGCCAACTGCATATCGAGTTTCGATCACCCGCGCCGGAGCACCACCATGGGCAGAATCGCGGCAACAGCGGCATCATGCTGATGAGCCGATACGAGGTGCAGGTACTAGATGGGGATAATAACCCCACCTACGTGAACGGCATGGTGGGGAGCATCTACAAGCAGTCAGCACCTTCAGTCAACGCGTACACGAAAAACGGGGAGTGGCAGGTGTACGATATATACTGGAAAGCGCCGAGGTTTGGTGCTGAGGATAAGCTGGAGTCACCGGCCATGATAACCGTGGTGTTAAACGGCATCGTGGTGCAAAATCACTTCATTCTAAAAGGGCACACGCCCTATATCGGTTTGCCGAAATACGAGGCGCATGGCAGGCTACCCTTGATGCTGCAAGATCACGGGACCGCGGTTTCATTCAGGAACATCTGGATTCGGAATTTGTAAAAACAGACACATAGTAACAGACTACTACCATGACGCTAACAAGACGTTCTTTTATAAAGACATCCACTGCCCTGGCGGCAGGCTTGGCGGCTCCTACCTATTTGAAGGCCAGCATGCGCTCTGCGAGTGATCGGGTGAACGTGGCGCTGATTGGCTGCCGCTCCATGGGATGGGGAGACTTGATGAACATCCTCTCATTGGGAAATGTGCACTGTCTGGCACTGTGCGATATCGACCAATCGGTGTTGGATTCAAAGGCAAAAGAGTTGGCATCCCGGCAGGAGACCAAGTTCCAGCTCTACTCCGATTACCGGCGGGTGCTCGACCGCAAAGATATCGACGCGGTGATTATCGGCACCCCCGATCATTGGCACTGCCTTCAATTCGTTGACGCGTGCAAGGCGGGCAAAGACGTGTACGTGGAGAAACCGATAGCCAACTCCATCGCGGAGTGTGACGTGATGGTAGAGGCGGCCAACAAGTACGGCAGCGTGGTGCAGGTGGGGCAACAGCAAAGGAGTGCCACGTTGTGGAAGGAGCTGGTCGACTACCTGAACACGGGTGCGCTGGGCGAGGTGTCGCGAATACACGTGTACTGCAACTTTAATTACGGGGCGATCAAGGAGAGGGTGCCCGATTCTGAAGTGCCCGAGGGGGTTGATTTCGACAGGTGGTTGGGCCCGGCACCAAGCAGAAGTTTCAACCGGCAGCGCTTTCACGGTGCGTGGAGGATGTTTTGGGACTACGGGGGTGGGTTGATGACCGATTGGGGCGTGCACCTGTTGGACGTTGCCCTATGGGTAAAGCAACCGGCTAATCTGCCGCTTACCGTCCAGGCATCCGGGGGTAACTACCTTTTCCCCGACGGGATGCATGAAACGTTCGATACGCAGTCGGTTTTGTATCGATTCGATGATTACCTGCTGTCATGGGAACATAACGCGGGCATCGAGTCAGGTCCCTACGGGAAAAATTACGGCTTGGTCTTCACGGGCAAAAATGGTACGCTCGTGGCCGATAGGAACGATTGGCAGGTCTACCCCGAAAAGGAGAAGGTACCCGCGAAAATCGTTAAGGCGGACCACCGCGAAGCCAGGGAGCACGCGGCCAACTTCTTGGATTGCATAAAGAGGAGGGATCGCAACACGGCCTGTACCATAGAGATGGGTAGCCTGAGTGCCAAGTATGCGCACCTGGGCAACATCGCCGCCCGGATGGATGGGGCTTCGTTGCATTTTGACGACGAGCGCAAAACGTTTAACATTCCCGAAGCTGACCGTTTTATCAAGCCTGTTTATAGGGCGCCATGGAAGTTCCCCGAAGTATAGGATTTTCCGGCTAAAGTGAACATGCGCTCGCGTCATCTAGTGGGTGGTAACTTGAATGGGAACTGGCAGGACAACTGGTATGGCAAGCCGCGAACAAACAACCGCGAACAGCTAATCGTGAATTGTAAACTGCCAACTACCAACTTCCGGATTGGAGTTTTCTGAGTACGAAATATTTAAATACGATCAATGATGAGGGTACTATTGACCAACTTACTGCTTGCCGTTTTCGTTTTATCGGCGTTTGGACAAAAAGCGAAAAAATATGATGTAGCCGCCTTTGTTTATCCCGCGTACGCCGCGGATGACCCGCGCTTGCGCCCCTTCTGGCCGCATGGCATGGGCGAGTGGGAGACCGTGGCCACCATGCAACAACGAAACCCAGGGCATTACTGGAACCGCCAACCGCTTTGGGGGTATATCAACGAAGCCGACCCCAACGTGATGGGCATGGAGATTGATGTGGCCACGGAGCACGGGGTGAACGTCTTTATCTTCGACTGGTACTGGTACGATGGCCGCCCGTTCATGGAGACAACGCTCGATAACGGTTTCCTGAAAGCGAAAAACGTGGATAAGATGAAGTTCTACCTGATGTGGGCAAACCACGAGGTGGTGAACGTGTGGGATACCCGACTGGCGGGCATAAACGAGCATAACGTGATTTGGACGGGGAAGGTGGACCGTCAGGAGTTTGAGAAGATCTGCAAGCGGAATATCGAGAAGTACTTCAAACACCCGTGTTATTATAAAATAGATGGTAAACCGGTCTTTATGATCTATGATATTCCTGAACTGATAGCGGGATTGGGAGGCATGGAGGAAACGATAGATGCCCTCCAGTGGTTCGTGGAGGAGACCAAGAGGGCGGGTTTCCCGGGATTGGACCTGCAATTAACCATGTGGGGACAAAACGTGAACCACAGTGGGGTGGATGGCAGCCGAACCAGCGAGCCAGACCCGGACTTCGTGAAAAAACTGGGTTTCACCAGCGCCACGCACTACCAGTTTGTCCATTTCGCGAACGTGGATCAGGACTACCTGCAGATCATGGAAGAGGTGAAAGGGGTGTGGGCAGATATCGATGCCACCTTTGACCTTGTGTACTACCCTCACATTAGCGTGGGGTGGGACAATAGCCCCCGTACGGCAAGAAGCGCCGTGGTGAAAAATAATACCCCCGAAAACTTCGAGAAAGCGCTAAGGATGGCGAAGGAGTACGTGGACAATCATCCTAAGCAAGTCCCGTTGATAACCATCAACAGCTGGAACGAGTGGACGGAAACGAGCTACCTGCAGCCGTGCAACGTCTTTGGCTACGGCTATCTGGAAGCGGTGAAGGAGGTGTTTAAATAGGGATATTCGTTTAATTCCAATTTAAGAGCAAGATTGATAAAGATATCGGTCTTCTTTTATCTTTTTTGACCTATAAGTCTACTTTTGCCATATCCTTGGTAATTGGTTATCCCCCCCGTTTTGAGGCTCTAACTGCAAATCCGGGGTAATACCCAAAGATACGAAAAGCCAACTATCTCGCAATGATTTAGTTGGCTTTATTTTGGCGATTACTGAATGTCCCAAAATAGAGTTCTCCTTCTACCCCTGATATGGCAAAAAAATGCCCCGCTTTTTGTTGGTTCAACCCGGTTTTGGCTTTCATCTTAGCCGCGTTTTAGCATGAAAACATCAAGGGGTATATCGCCACAAATCGATGTCGCGGTTAAAATAGAGGTAATGCCCTTTGTCATCCATGGTCAGGGAAGCGGAAGCCTTACCGATAGCGGTTTTGGTTTTGGTGACGGGGTTCAATTCAAACAGCTCTCCGTAGGCCTTTCCAAATATCCTCCCTGAAGGGTGCAGTATCAGGCAAGCATTCCTGGCGGCATGTTTTGATTTGGTGGCTTCCGAAACCTTGAATAGCTCATGGGTTGACAGAACGGTTTTACGGTTTTTGTCGAAAATAAACAGAGTGCCATCAGCCATCCCCCAAAGATGGCCATCCGGCCCATCTAATAGAGCGGTGATGGCTTTTGCACCAGGTACAGGGACGCATTCCGACATCTTTGTTCTGGTCTTCGGGTTCACATCAAACAGCTTCGCCTCATTGGCAATGGGCTGCACGCCCAATCCTCCCCAGACCGAAGTGCCCCCGTACAGTACTCCGTCCGTGTAGCATAGTGACACGATGGATTGATCCTTCACTACATCCTCCACGCTGGTTAGCTTATCAGTGTTGACATTGTACTCCACCAGCGCACCTCCCAACCTTCCGTATCCCGGTACCGTTCCAAAAAACATCTTATTTTGATCGGTGATGGCTGCATACGCGTA
>DUPB01000110.1 GCA_012838585.1 Bacteroidales bacterium | reverse complement strand
GCGTGATGCTGACGGTAGCCGTTTTCGGGCTGCTGGCCAACCTGATCTCGGTACTGGTGTTGCAGAAAGAGAAGTCACACAACCTGAACGTACGTGCCGCGTACCTGCACCTGTTGGGCGATACGCTGTCGTCGGTAGCGGTCATCGCGGGCGGTATAGCCATTATCGTCTGGGACGTTTACTGGATCGACCCGCTCGTAACCGTCGCCGTGGGGGTTTACATCACCTATCACACCTGGGGCGTGGTACGCCAAACGGTCGATATCCTGATGCAGGCCACACCCCGCCATATCAATATTCAAAAAATCAAGCAGGAAGTAGAAACGTTGCCGCAAGTGGAGAACCTCCACCACCTGCACGTGTGGCAGATGGATGACGAACAGGTTCACCTGGAGGCCCACCTCAACATCTCCCGGGACATGCCGCTCAGCGAGGCCCAAACCGTCCGCCATAACGTGGAGACCTTGTTAAAAGATAAGTTCAACATCGGCCACGTCACCCTGCAAATCGAGTATAAAGGGTGCGAGGATAATGACGGGCTGATTTTTCGTCTGGATGGAAAAAAATAGAAAAATAAGTGGATGTTAATGAAAAATGACAGGCAGCACGAAACATAATAAGGCCTACGCGAAGGTTACCCATCTCTATGACGATGTGTTGAAAACACGCGAGTGGTGAAGCCACATTTTCTCAACTCCAACATACCGATGCTTGCAACTTTTCCACCAACATCTTTTCCACGACGCATCCAGGTAAAACGAGTAACTGCCAAAGAGGGCGTTCGGTTATCAACACCTTGACCCGGCTATCAAGTCCGGGTAAAACTAACAACTGCCGAAGCGCGGGAAGCTCATCCGCGTGTAACATCAAGCAGGTGCGTGTTGGAGCGATTGGAATCCTTATCTTCCTCCGATACATGCTCTTTTTATTGCTTTCCTCCCAATAATCGCCGTCAAGCTCGTGAATATACTCGACGAAACGGTTGTATTCGGACTCGGACAAATTCAGGTTGAAATTGTTGAACTCGATATGGATTTTGTTACAAACGCTGCATTTAAACACTATGCCATATTGGGTTTGATTGATGATATGCATCTTTTCCACCGGGTTAGAATGATTGTTTAATGTTTTGCACCCAAGAGGAGACACGCTCATCAGTCAGGTCGCTTTCATTATCCGCGTCAATGGGTAGTCCCACGAACTCGTTATCCACGAGGGCACGCGAATCATCGAAACTATATCCGGTGGTGGCCACAGCCCCCACTATTTCACACCCCTTTCCGGAGAAAAACTCGTACAGCTCGCCCATACCATCCACGAAGGTATCAGAGTAACTACTTGCATCGCCCAAGCCAAAAAGGGCGACGGTCTTACCGGACAGGTCGACCGATTTCAGTCGTGGCAACATATCGTACCAATCGTCCTGCAAGTCGCCCAACCCCCAGGTAGAGGTACCCAGGATAAGGCAGTCGGCGGCCGTGAAGTCATCGGCGCTACACTGCGCCACATCTTTCAGTTGGGGTGAAAACTCGCTTAATTGCTTCGCGATCTTTTCGGCCGCCTCTTGTGCGTTACCGGTTGTAGAACCGTAAATAATCGATATCTTCTTCATCTCGTTGTGACTTTAACGTTAAACACGACAAAAATATCGCGAATAGAAACGGTAAACAATCCCCAAATCATGGGATTTTATGGATACGTATTCATCATTTATGGGGATTGACACGGTCATTTTTGGAGGTTAGTTTTGCATGTTAGAACCAAAGAACATTGTTCACGAAAATTGAAACGCCTTACCGAATATGACAACAGAAAAATTCAATATCACGGGTATGGCTTGCTCCGCCTGCGCGGCTCACGTTGAGAAGAGCGTGAGTAAATTGGTCGGTGTGCAAGATTTGAGTGTCAACTTACTGACAAACAGCATGTCTGTAAAGTTTGATGAAAAACAGTTATCATCACAAGATATTATCCACGCTGTTCAAGAAGCCGGCTACAGTGCTTTTTTGGTACAGCCCGAAAAAACCGAGTCATCATCCACCGGAATTGATTACGTGGCAAAAGAGCAACAGGCATTAAAGAAGCGTTTTATTGCCTCTTTAATATTTCTTTTACCATTGATATATCTCTCCATGGGCAGTATGGTTGGGTTGCCTTTACCTCTCTCTATCTCTATTGATAAGAATCCCCTCTTGTTTGCCCTCGCGCAATTCTTATTAACTCTACCTATATTTATCATCAACGGCAAGTTTTTCACTAACGGTTTTCGCGCTCTCGGCAAATTGGCACCTACTATGGATTCGTTAGTCGCTATCGGTTCGTCCGCGGCGTTTATCTACGGGGTTTACGCTTTAATTAGAATATATTTAGGGTTGAAGCAGGGTGATTGGGAATTGGTGAGTCAATTTTCTCACAACCTGTTTTTCGAGTCGGGTGCTACTATCCTGACCTTAATAACATTGGGCAAATATTTGGAGGCTCGTTCCAAGCGGAGGACTTCAGACGCCTTGAGCAAGCTAATTGATTCAGCACCGGAGACAGCTACCGTGATCCGTTTCGGTGAAGAGGTAGAGATCCCTGCCGAAGAGGTGGTCGTGGGCGATATGGTGAGCATTCGGCCCGGTCAGAAAATCCCGGTTGACGGAGAGGTCACGGAAGGTATTAGTGCCGTTGACGAGTCGGCTATCACGGGCGAGAGTATCCCCGTAACCAAGGAGCCGGGCGATACGGTTATATCCGCGAGCATCAACAAAACGGGCTACCTGCTTTTCAGGGCTACCAAGGTGGGTGCAGACACCACCTTTTCGCGGATAGTGAAGCTGCTGGAAGAGGCTTCGGCGTCAAAAGCACCTATTGCCCGCTTGGCAGACAGGGTTAGTCGTGTTTTTGTGCCGACCGTAATTCTTATAGCCCTGATATCGACCGTAGTATGGTTGCTGCTCGGGCAATCGTTCGAGTTCGCGTTGTCCATTGGCATTTCGGTGCTGATTATTTCATGTCCCTGCGCGTTGGGATTGGCCACGCCCGTTGCGATCATGGTGGGAACGGGCAGGGGCGCTGAAAACGGCATTCTCTTTAAATCGGGCGAGGCGCTTGAAATGGGAAGCAAACTTGACGCGGTGGTGTTCGATAAAACCGGGACGGTAACTAAAGGTGAACCGCGGGTGACCGATATCGTGCCAATTCGGGATTTAGATGAAAACGGATTGTTGAAAATTGCCGCGTCGTTAGAGGCCTATTCAGAACATCCTATTTCAAAAGCGGTATTGAATAGAGCCGAAGAGAAGAAATTGTCGCTTTATCCCGTGTCGAATTTCGTCGCGGTACCCGGCAAAGGTGTATCGGGAGAGATAGTCGAGAAACAATGCAAAATAGGCAATCAGGCTTACATTTCAGAAAATATTGATACGGCAGCTATTGATACTACAGCTCTTGATGAATTGCTGTTTACTGTCGCTCAACAGGGAAAAACAGCGCTATTGGTGGCGGACGATAAGAAAGTTTTGGGTGTAATTGGGGTGGCCGATGTGTTAAAGCCGACCAGTCGCCGAGCCGTGGATGAATTGAAATCAATGGGTATCCACACCGTGATGCTTACGGGCGATAACCGGTTAACCGCGCATGCTATACAAAAGGAGTTGGGTGCGGATCAAGTTATCGCCGAAGTTTTGCCGCAAGATAAAGACATGGCCATTCAGGAACTTCGCCAAAGCGGGATGAAGGTCGCGATGGTTGGCGACGGCATTAACGATGCGCCGGCGTTGGCGCGTGCCGACTTGGGTTTTGCCATGAGTGCCGGTACCGATGTGGCCGTGGAGTCGGCAGACGTAGTGTTGATGAAAAACGATCCGCACGATGTGGTAACCGCTATACGGCTCAGCAAAGCTACCCTGAAAAACATCAAGCAAAACCTGTTTTGGGCATTTTTCTACAATACTATCGGAATACCCTTGGCGGCGGGTGTTTTTTACACGATATTGGGCTGGACGTTAAGTCCCACCTTTGCCGCCATAGCCATGAGTTTAAGTTCAATAACAGTGGTGTTGAACGCTTTGCGATTAAAGCGAGTCCCCCTTTAAAGTTTTCACTTTATTTCATATCTTTGTATTACTCTAATTCACTAATTGTATTTGTTATGGAGCGAATTGTACTGAAAGTAAAACCTGAAACGGCACGCAGGTGGCGCATGAAAAGTCGGGAAGCAAAGCCGTCGGATATTGAAGATCTTGATCGGCTTTTGAACTTTTGGCTCAACGCTCAAGAAGAAGAGCTTTGGCCTTTTTTGGAACGAGTGCGCCGAGATGCAGAAAGCAAAGGATTTAATGATGATGTTTTGACTAATATTCTGAATGAGCCATAATCTCTTTGTTTTCGATACTAATGTATTGGTAAGTGCTGCACTTTCGCCACATTCAGTAAGTGCCGATGCTTTGAAAAAAGCGTTGCTTACCGGCAGAGTAACCTATTATAAATATTCCTATTCTTTCCCCTTCAGATTTTTTGAATACCAGTTTCAATTGTTAACCTCTCATTACCTGTAAATTGCACATTGCTAATTCGCTGACGCGCTTTTTCTGCTCTCGCTCCTAAGAAAATTGTACATTGCCGTATCCCCAAAAATGGTGATTTTTAGCTCCAAAAATCCCATCAACTGGGGATTGACATGGTCGTTTTTCCAAGTTAATTTTGCGTGTCGAATTCAAAGAACAGTGTTCAGTCGCGAAATCGAGTGTCATCCCGAGTATGAAAACGGAAAAAGAAGAGATACGCCAAGTGCTAATAACAACGGCACGCGAAGCCTTTTTAGAAAAGGGTTACAAGGCCGTTTCTATGCGTGAGATATCGGAAAAATCGGGTGTGGGACTGAGCAATATATACAACTATTTTGACAGCAAGGACGAACTGTTCAAGGTGGTGTTAACGCCATTTTTACACTCTTTCGAAAAGATGATGATTGAACACTCGGAAGCAAGCAGGGATACCGAAGTAGACATGTACACTTCCGAAAAATATCAAGCTGAAACAATTCGATCTTTCTTGGAAGTCTTTCGTCAGTATCGCCCCGAACTGAAATTGCTCTTTTATGCCTCGCAAGGTTCCTGTTTCGAGAACTACTGCGAAATGCTTATCGATAGCAACACGCGTCGCAGCCTGGAATACATGAAGTTGATCAAAGAAAAAAATCACCTCTTGTCTATCGATATTTCCACGTTTTTTATACATCTCTGTTGTGTATGGTGGGTAAACGTTCTTAAAGAGATCGCGGGACACGATGAGTTGACAGACATTGAGATAGAGCGCTTTATCGCGGAATACGTGCGATTTGCCGCCGCCGGATGGGAAGCCCTATTCAAAACACGCGAATCCAAAAAACAGGAATGAAATGAAAACTTTGATACTCACGATTATTGAAGCCTTGCACAAGGCCAAGCGTACCGCCCAATTCAGGCGGTACGCTTTTTTTATGAACAAAATTGAACTTTGTTCACTGATTAAAAGCACCAATAGCAACATGGAAACAACAGGCTTACAACAATCGCTGTCCATGGTATTGAAGTATGGCAAACGTGAAAACCTCATGATAAGCAACTTAACGCAACAACAATATGACAATAACAAGTAAAAACCCAACCCATCTTACCGGCGTTCCTGCCACCTTGTTTATTTCACTTAGAGCAAGATGCTTGGAGAGCCTCGACCCGAAAGGAATCATAAAAGACGAACGGAGCGTGGACATTGCCCGTGCCCTCGGCTGCGACATCACGCCCGGGAGCGAAAGTTTTTTCACGCAAGTGGGAACAGCACAACGTACCGTGGTATTTAACGACTACACCAACGACTTCCTTTCCCGCTACCCGGACGGAACGGTAGTCAACCTAGCATGTGGATTAGACACTCGCTTTGAACGATTGGATAACGGTCAGGTAAGATGGTTCGACCTTGATTTGCCGGAGCTTATTAACATTCGCCGACGTTTTTTCAAAGAGGGTGAGCGATACCATTATATAGAAAAATCGGCATTGGACTTCTCGTGGTTAGATGATGTGCCGAAAGAGCGACCCGTGTTTATAACTGCCGAAGGACTGTCCTGCTACTTTACCGAAGAGCAGATGCGTGAACTGCTAACCCGCGTAGCCGAAGCCTTTGACTTCGTGGAGTTTGCCATAGAGGCCATAAGTCCTTTTATGGTGCAACACACGAATAAGCACCCGAGCATGAAAGGGCAAGAAGCTCAGTTTAAATGGGGCATAAAAACGGGTCGCGAAATAGAGGATTGGAACACGGGCTTTCATTTCGTAAGCGAACGCTACTTCATGCTGGAATGCAAAAAGCGGACTTTAAGCATACGGTTCATGTGCCTGTTTCCCTTCTTCGGCAAATCGATGAAAATATTTTTATTGAGAAAAGGAGAATAAGAGATGCTACAACTTAATGAAGTAAATGCCGGTCAGAAGGCTATTATCACAGACATCAAAGGTAACCCCCGATTTCTCAGTCGGGTGACGTCCATCGGATTGACGTTGGGCTGTGAAATAGAGATGCTTTATAACGAGAAAAAGCTCCCCTTGCTTTTCTACGGTCGAGAAACCGTGATCGCGCTGAATCAAGAGGAGAGCAAGGATATAATGGTGGAGGAAATGGCATGAATATAACAGCGAGTAAACAGCCGACGATCGCCCTTTTGGGTCAGCCCAACTCCGGGAAATCCACCCTGTTTAACGGGTTGACCGGGGCAAGGCAGCGGGTTGGGAACTGGCCCGGCAAAACGGTTGAGAAGAAGGAAGGACACTATGACAAAAACGGGATACGCTATCATGTTACCGATTTGCCCGGGACCTACAGTCTTTCCGCCAATTCAGAAGAAGAGATCATCACGCGCGACTATATCGCTTCCGGTCAAGCGGACATCGTGTGCATATTGGTCGATTCTTCTCAATTATCCCGTAGCCTATTTATGCTGGCAGACTACGCGGGTATTCAATGCCCCGCGGTTCTTTTGTTGAACTTGATGGATGTCGCGGAAGAACAAGGGAAGAAAATTGACGCGCACGCCCTTGAGAAAAAACTGGGCATTCCCGTGCTTCCTTTCATAGCCGCCGACCAGCGTCAGTATACTACCTTTCACACCGCTATCGATCAGGCGTTAGAAGAGAAAAAACTGCTGGACATTGACTCGTTAACGGCAAAGTACCGCTTAATTGAAAACGGGGCTTACAATAAAGTCCTCGAACTAATGCCGAAAGAGGGGATCGACAACTTTTCGCCTTCCTGGCTTGCCGCGAAACTCATCGAGGGAGACGCGGCCGTGATGACGAAAATAAACGATGTTTTATCTCAAGACGAACTTCAGGAGCTGGATAAGGTTTTGGCTTCGGTTGACAACGGTGCTTTGGAAACGGCTGGCTGTAAATTTCAATGGATTGATGAACTACTTAGAGACGCTATCGTCCAAAAAGGTGAAAAACCGATTCTATCGAAATTCGACCGCTTGGCCACCCACCGAAGATGGGGAAAGCCTCTCGCGATATTCATCATCCTGTTGGGACTAATCGCTTCATTTATTCCCGCCACGCCCATCATGTACGTCGGCAGCCTTATCCCCTTACTGGGAGAGCCCATCACGGCAGCCATGACAGCCATTAACGCGCCGACAATACTCACCAGCCTGATCACGCAAGTAGTGCTGAACACGCTGTACTTTACCGTGGCCATGATCGGTTTTGTTTTCGGTGTGAACCTGGTGTTCGGATTTTTGGAAGAGGTGGGCTACATGGCCCGTGTTTCCTACGTCTTCGATGGCACGATGGCACGGTTGGGACTACAAGGAAAGTCGGTGATGCCCCTGGTGGTGAGTTTTGGTTGTACCATTGGCGGAGCGGCGGGAACGCGCGTTATCGACTCGTGGGGGCAGAAAGTTCTTACCATCGCTTTGGCATGGGTTGTGCCCTGTGCCGCCACGTGGGCAATCGTACCCGTGCTCTCTTCCATGTTCTTCGGGGCCTGGGCACCGTTAATCATTGTCGCCATCTTTTTCGTGGCGGCTCTCCACATGATGATAACGGCAAAGATTTTCGGCTCCAAGTTATTAAGAGAGGAGGAACGAGCGGGTCTAATCATGGAATTGCCACCTTATCACAAGCCAAGGTGGAGGGCACTGTTTAGATCCATCTGGGTTAGAACACGGGATATTTTGTCCAGGGCACTGCGGGTCATCTTTATTGTCTCCTTATTATTTTGGTTGATGACTTACAGTGCTTCTGGCAATCCCGAGGGAACCGTGTTGTATCGCTTCGGCAGGGCCATAGAACCGGTAACGATGGTATTTGGCTTAACCTGGCAGACGTTTTTGGCCTATTTCGCGTCGATGTTCAGTAAAGAGGCGGCCTTGGGTGTTTTAGGTTCCCTATACTTGGGTGCCGGGAGCCTATTCTCAGCAACCGTTGAAAGCGGGGGCGAAGTGGCAGCAGGCTTAAGTAGCGTCTTGCTCTCGTCGCTTTCACCATCGGCGGCCTTGGCGTTTATCTTCGCGGTCACTTTCAACGCCCCATGTCTCATGGCCATCACTTCAACCTACCAGGGAACCCGGTCTTTGAAGTGGACCTTGCGTATTTTGGGGTATTATATCGCGACTTCGCTGTTCCTTGCCTTTGTAGTATATCATGTCTCCAATCTGTTCTTTTAACATGGAAGGAGGATAGTGATGTTGCAAAAACTTATCAGCCTGTTGCATGACGGGAAGCTATATTCGCAGTATGAATTATCCAAGGAGCTGGGGATTTCAACAGAAACTTTGCAAGGGTTTATGGAATATCTCTCCCAAAAAGGATTTCTCACGCCGGTGGAATTTCAAAAGGAGATCAATCGCGAGACCAGCAGGTGCAGCAAATGCACCGGTTGCACAAGATGCCCTGGGACAAATTCTTCGTGGAAATTGCAAGGTCATATTACGGAGCCTACGCGAAAAATCAGACGGTAATTATAACCTTCAAGCATCGAACTTCGGACTTCAAACACATTTCCAGCATAATGGGTAGCAGAAACATAAATTATAAGAGTAAGATCAATATGCCATCAGAAAAAATACAAATAAAAAGGAACAGTGTTCAGGAAACATTAATAATCCCTTTATACGGGAGAAAAATGTGTTCCGAAAAATTCCCTGAGCTTTATAATGATGTTTTTGCAAAGAGATTGTGTGACAGATTAGATTATGATTTTTCGGAATTAGAGAAAAAGAACAAATCGTTTTTGTATGAATTTGGTTCTCTCGAAGCAGCAATGCGGCAGTTAGATATAATGTGGGAGATTCAGGCGTATTTAAAAAATCACCCCAAAGCAACGATTGTAAATCTCGGCTGCGGTTTGGACGACACCGGAAAAGCCTGCAACAACGGTCTTTGCCATATCGTGAATGTCGATTTCCCTGATGTTATATTGGTTCGCAAGCAGTT
>DUPB01000109.1 GCA_012838585.1 Bacteroidales bacterium | reverse complement strand
TGGTGCCGACCGGCTTCACGGCGGCGATGATTCGGTTTGGAAACCTGATGAATCACGAGATTTACGGTGGTCCTACCGATTTGCCCTGGGGGTTCCGGTTCATCACCAACATCTACCATTGGATGCAGGGCGCGGAACCCATTTACTCGGAGCCGTCTCACCCCACTCAAATCTACGAGGGGTTGGTTTACCTGCTGGTGTTCGGTATCACGATGTACCTCTACTTCAAAACCGATGCCAAGGATAGGAAAGGGCTGATTACCGGTGTCGGCATCTTGATTATTTTCCTGTTCCGTTTCTTCGTGGAGTATGTGAAGAACGTGCAGGTGGAATCGGAGAACCTGATGCGGGAGACCACCGGGTTGATCTTGGGGCAGTGGCTGAGCATTCCCTTTATCATTTGGGGAATATGGTTGATCGTGAACGCGCTTAGGCGACCGGCAGAAGTGGTGGTGACCCCCAAGCAGTCCGAGATGTTTCAACCGAAACAGAAATCAAAAGAGAAATCGCAATCCAAACCGCAACAGCAATCAAAATCAAAGTCAAAGAATAAAAAGAGATAATAGCGTTTATGCAGAAAGCGACTCAAGTTACGAACGATATCTATTACGTGGGAGTGAATGACCGCATCAAGGTCTATTTCGAGAACCTATGGCCGCTGCCGCGAGGCGTCTCCTATAATGCCTATATCATAGAGGATGAGAAAACGGTGTTGGTCGATACCGTGGATACCTGTTATGTCAACGAGTTTTCCCGACGCATTCAGTCGGTGTTGGGCGATAAACCGATCGATTACCTTGTGGTGAACCATATGGAGCCCGACCATTCGGGTGCTATCGAGTGGTTGGTTACCCGTTACCCCAATATTCAGATCGTGGGCAACAAGCGAACCATCGAGATGTTGAACGGGTTCTACGGGATCGAGGAGAACGTGTTGATGGTGGAGGACCAGGGAGAACTCAGCATCGGGAAGAACCGGCTGAGGTTTTTCTTGACCCCCATGGTGCACTGGCCGGAGACGATGATGACCTACGTGCCGGAGAAGAAGGTGCTGTTCACGGGAGATGCCTTTGGCACGTTTGGCACGCTGGATGGCGGGGTGCTGGACAGGCAACTGAACCCCGAGTGGTACCGCGATGAGATGATCCGCTACTACGCCAATATTGTGGGCAAGTACGGGTCGGCTGTCCAAAAGGCGCTCCAAAAGGTGTCTGGTATTGAGATAGAAGCCATCTGCCCAACCCACGGACCTGTCTGGACAATCCCGGAGAACATCGCCAAAGTGGTAGCGATGTACGACCGTTTGAGCCGGTACGATGCCGACGAGGGATTGGTGATTGCTTACGGCAGTATGTACGGCAACACCGGGCGGCTGGCAGAGGTGATTGCCGAGGAGGCGGCTGCCAATGGCGTTAAGGAGATCGCGATGCATAACGTCTCCAAGAGCCATCAGTCGGATATCTTACGCGATGTATTCAAGTACAAGGGGTTGATTATCGGCTCGCCTACTTATAACGCCAACTTATACCCCATGGTGGAGAGCTTGCTGTCGGCATTGGAAAACCGACTCCTCAAGAACCGCTTCTTTGGCTGCTTCGGTAGCTTCTGCTGGTCGGATGCTACCGCCAGACATTTTGGCGCGTTCGTACAAGGGAAGCCGTTCGAGGTCGTTGCTAATGCGGTGGTCATGAAGCAGGGGATGCTTTCAGAAGTGGAGGAGCAGGCTCGTGAGTTGGGGCGCATTATGGCCCAAAAGCTGACCTCGGGTGCGGAGGTGGTACCTAACACGAGCGTCAGTTAATTAATCCCGAAAATTGAAAACAGGGTCAAAAACATTTGGTCATTTTGACTTGAAAAAGAGTGGCAAATAACTATTTAAAACTATATGTGATATGAGACTTATTATTCAGCCCGATGCCGGGCAAATGGCGCAATGGGCAGCCAACTACATCGTTTCTAAAATCAACCAGGCCAACCCCACGGCAGAGAAACCGTTCAAACTGGGGCTGCCTACCGGTTCATCCCCGTTGGCCACGTATAAGGCGCTGATCAAGCATTATGAAGCGGGACGGGTGTCGTTCGAGAACGTCATCACGTTCAACATGGATGAGTACATCGGCCTGCCTGCTGACCACCCGCAGAGCTACCACACCTTCATGTGGAAAAACTTCTTCAACCATATCGACATTAAAAAGGAGAACGTCCATATTCCCAACGGGATGGCCAAGGACCTTGAAGCGGAATGCGCCGCCTACGAACAGGCGATTGTCGACGCCGGGGGTATTGATCTCTTTATGGGGGGTGTTGGCACGGATGGACACATCGCGTTCAACGAGCCGGGCTCTTCGCTCAGTTCGCGTACCCGTGTCAAGACGTTGACCACCGATACGGTAATTGCCAACTCCCGCTTCTTTGATAACGATGTGAATAAGGTGCCCAAAACCGCGTTGACGGTCGGTGTAGCCACGATACTCGGTGCCAAGGAGGTACTCATCCTGGTGAACGGGAGCCATAAGGCACGCGCTCTTTACCACGCGGTGGAAGGTTCCATCAACCAGATGTGGACTATCAGTGCCTTGCAGATGCATCAACACGGTATCATCGTGTGCGATTATGATGCTTGTTCCGAGCTGAAGGTGGGGACGTACAAGTATTTCCTCGATATTGAGCACGATCACCTGGATCCTGATTCGTTGCTCTAATATCGTGTCATTTTAAAGCAACTTGTTGGGTGCGCACCGCTACGGCGGTGCGCCGTTTTAACAATAGGGCTTTTACCTGATAAAAACAGTCTGTTATGAGGCGATTGGCAATTATTGGCGTTTTGTTTTGCGCCTTTTTTACCAGTGCATTGTCGGCGACGGTAGACACGGTAAGCGTGTTTAGCGATAAGATGAACCAACACGTTAAGGCGGTTGTGATTAAACCGGATGCCTACAATGGGGATACCGCTTATCCCGTGCTCTACCTCCTACATGGTTATAGCGATAAGTACGATGGCTGGGTAAGCAGGGTGCCGCGTGTCAAGGAGCTGGCGGACCAGTACGGGATGATGATCGTTTGTCCCGATGGGGCGTACGGGAGTTGGTACTGGGACAGCCCCATCGATCCCACTTTCCAGTACGAGACCTTTGTCGCCCGTGAGCTTGTCACTTGGGTAGACCAAACGTACAGCACGGTGGCCTCCCGTGAGGGACGTGCCGTCACCGGGTTGAGCATGGGGGGACATGGTGGCTTGTACCTTGGTTTTCGTAATCAAGATATCTTTGGGGCGTGCGGGAGCATGAGCGGTGGCGTGGATATTCGTCCTTTCCCTAACGATTGGGATATGGCGAATCGATTGGGAAAACAGAGTGAATACCCCGAAAGGTGGGATGAGTACACGGTTATGGGACAGTTGCATCGGCTCACTCCAGGTGCTTTAAAAATTATTATCGATTGCGGGACGGGGGACTTTTTCTACGAGGTGAACGAGCGTTTGCATAAAGAGTTGCTCTACCGGAACATCCCGCACGATTACATTAGCCGTCCCGGGGTGCATAACTGGGACTATTGGAGTAACGCGATTCGTTACCAAGCCCTGTTCTTTCACGAGTTTTTCAGCTCCCGAAAGTAAAAGTCTTTACTTTGACCTGTTTCGTGTGTTCTTTTGTCCTCAGGGCGAAGGCCCATGGTCTGACCCGTTTACTTGATGTATTACCCGGGGAACACTTCCTCAACAATGCCTAACTCCACGTAGAAGAGAAAGCCCTTCACCTGTTGGTGTCCCATCGCCTTGATGGTGTCGACGTACCGGCGAACCTGCCGGTTGTATTTGGGATCCCGTGATTTCCCGAACTTATAATCGGCTACGATTACTTCCTGCTCGCCTATCATCACCCGGTCGGGGCGGCTAATCCGTGCCCCCGGGTGAAGTAGTTGATTCTCGTTGAGCACGGTGTATTTCCCCGTGTACCAGTCGGCCACCTCCCGGATTGAAAGGGAGCGGGTTAACTCTTCCACCTTGCTTGCCCGTTCGCTCTCCGGGAGCTCTCCTGCGGCGACCTTCCTTTCCACGGCGTATGGAATATCCGTTATGGTCTTAATGTGGCTGATGATGTCGTGCATCGTTTTGCCGTAATCCCTGCTTCCGTCATCGCTAAAAAAGCCAATCGAGTCAAGGCGTAGCTTCAGCCGCTCGTCGAACGGTGTGGAACGCCACCTTGCCGTGTCTGCCGAGTGCTTGCTCCACGATGGTGTTGAGACGCTTGCAGGTTCTGGCTCGGTTGTGTACACCTGTTCGGGAATGGGTTGAGCGTCTTGTGTTGGCTCAGGCTGAGGTGTAGGTTTGAGTTTGTCAAGCGGCGCACTTTCGCTTTCCTGTTCGCGTTGGCTTTCGCTCCCGTATTCGAACAGCGACTCCTCTTCCCCCTGTGAGAAAAAGTTGGCAAGGAGGAGGTGGTTTTCACGTTCCCTATGGAGGGTAAAATCCTCACGGTTCTCGATTTTCCCGTGCTCTTTGTGTTCTTGGTGCTCTTTTTGCCCTTCTCCAGCCCCGTGCGTGGGCGCGGCCTCCTCGATGCTTCGCCACAGCAAGTCGGATACATCGCTGATGGCTTCCGGTTTCGCGGGTGTTGGTGCGAAGATGATCAAACGGTGTTTGGCCCGGGTGAAAGCGACGTAGAGCAGGTTTAGGTTATCGATGTAGGTGAGCCGTTTCTCCTCCAGGTAATCTTCTCTGAAGATGGTGTTTGCCAGTCGTTTCCCATATTTCAGGGGGAGCGCTCCAATTGCGTTAAATGGGGCTATTCGTGGTTTGCACCAGATGATGTTGGTATGGGTTGGCGAATGATCTACGTTCCAGTTCACGAAAGGCATGATGACCGCCCCGAAGCCTAGACCTTTTGATTTGTGGATGGTGATAATCCTAATCGCGTCTTGTTCTTCCGGTGAGAAGAGAGCCCTCTTGTGGCCTTTCTCGTCCCACCACTCCAGGAAGCTATTCCGGTCGGCCGACGCGTCTGTTTTAAATTGGAGGACAAGGTCCAGGAAGGCTTGCACGTAGGCGTACTCTTTTTCGCTGATCGCCTCCGATGTCAGCGCGAAGAACCGCTCGATCATATCGTAGAAGGGTAGGGTGGCCAGCCGCTCGATCTCCTCCCTAATGTTTTCAGGGAACTCTCCGGGGTGCTTTTCCCGGTAGTTCAGCAACGCCTCTTCGGGTGTCGCCCGATGAGCGAAGCGGTAATACTCGTACAGGGCCATCATGCGGCGTGTTTCGTCACCCGGGTTTTGGAAGTGGCGCAGCAGCGCGATCACCGCCTTCACGCTTCTGGCGCTTCCAATCAGGAGTGCTTCGTTGGAGATGATGTCGTACCGGTAGGGTGAATCGGGGTGTTGTTCCTTGTAGGCGAGCAGCGTCTCGGCTACCCGTACCGCCTCGTTATTCCACCGCACCACGATGGCAATATCTTTAAGCGCGAACCCCTGCTCCTGCAACTCCTCCAGCACAAGGGGCAGTCGCTTCATCGCCTCCTCTCTCCAGTCGCTCTCCTTATCGTTCTTCAAAAAGGTGACCTTCACTTGTCCCTCGTGATCGCTTTTGCCCGGGGCGATTTGCTGGCAAACATCCGCGTACGCATCTTCGATTTGGCTATTTCGCCCCTTCTCTTCGCCCTCATCGTGGGCTTGTTTTCCTGCAGTACCCTGTGAATAAAGCGATTCTCTGTTGGGGGCACTTCTTTCAGTTTCATTGAGGAGCGATTCCACGGCTATGTTGAAATCGTGCTGCATGTGATGGGCCGCGTTCGCGAAGAAGGCGTTGTTGAACCGCACCACGTTCGCGTCGCTTCTCCAGTTGGTGTCTAGAAGGTGCTCCTGGATCCTCTCCGGTTGGAAGTCCACGTTGACTTGCTCCCCCAGCAGGCGCCAGTCGGAGTTCCTGAACCGGTAGATGCTCTGCTTCACGTCACCCACGATCAGGTTGAAGTTGCCCGATGCCAAGCTCTCGTCGATCAGCGGGCGGAAGTTCTCCCACTGCATGCGTGAAGTGTCCTGGAATTCATCCATCATGTAGTGTTGGATGCGGGTTCCGGTTTTTTCGTAGATAAAGGGCGAGTCGGCCTCCCCGATCATATCGTTAAGCAGCTCGGTGGTGTCGGAGAGGAAGAGGATGTTGTTCTCACGTTGTAGTGTTTGCAGTCGGTTCTTAATGTCAGTGAGGATACCCAGCGTGTAGAAATTTTGCAGGATACTTATCGCGCTGTTGTATGTGACGTTGTTCTCGTGAAGGTAGATGATTTCTTTCACCAGGTCGTTGAGTCCTTCGTGGTATGCCTTCGTGATGCTTGCCACGACCGCGGGGTCCGTTTTTTTCGTGTACCACCCTTCCAGGTTATCGGCGAAGGAAAGGAACGTTTGCGTTATATCGGGGATCTCCCCCGAGGCGTACCGTTCAAACCGGTAAAACTGAGAGCGGCTGCCTCCCCTGAAGTCGGAAGGTTGTAGCCCATGCGCCTTGATCAGGTAGACTCCCCGTTTGCCCGCCGCTTTCACCTTGCTTTCGTAGCTTGTTACTATCCGATAGAGCTCCTTTCGGTAACCTTCCAGCTGCTCCTTGTTACCGAGGGTCCATTGCGCCTCTTCCGAGAGGGATTTGTAGGTCTCGTTGAACAACTGCATGCCCAGCGTGACCACCTGACGGTCGACCTTCCAGCTTTTTCCCTCCTCGATGTTGGCCTGCATGAACTGCAGGAGCCATTCAGACAGCTTCTTGTTTTCCGGCAGGTTCAACTCGGCGAACATCAAGTCGACGGCCTCCGTGAGCAGCGACTCCTCGTCCAGTTCAACGGTGTATCCCCCCGTTAGTCCGCTCTCCCGGGTGAAGGCTCGCAATGTCTGTTGAAAAAAACGGTCGATGGTGCTCACCGAGAAAGCGGAGTAATCGTGCAGGATCGCTTCCAGGGTCGTCCTTGCCCTGTCCCGAACCTGCTCCTCGCTCAGCGAGAACGCTTGTTTTAGGTCGTTTAAGAAAGGTGATACACCATCCGAAGCAAGGCGGTATAACTCCTTCACGATACGCGACTTCATCTCGTCGGTCGCCTTGTTCGTGAAGGTGACGGCCAGGATATGGCGGTGATTGTTTGGCCTGGCAAACAGCAGGTGCAGGTATTCGCTCGTCAGTCGGTGTGTTTTACCCGAACCCGCGGATGCTTTGATCACGTGGAGGCCGTTCTTAGCCACTAACCCGCGTTTTGACATACCCCTCTTTTTGCAAAATGGTCAGTACCTTCTCCCGGTGATCGCCCTGTATCAGGATTTCTCCCTCCTTGGCCGATCCCCCTACACCGCATTTCGTTTTAAGCAGTTTGCCCAGCTCTTGTAGGTCTTCGTCGCTCCCTATGAAGCCGGTGACGAGTGTTACGGCTTTTCCTTTCCGGTTGCGCTTATCGAGGCTCACCCGCAGGAGCTGTTTCTCGTTTGGTGGTGTTACCACCTTTTCCTCATCCCCTTCCTCCTTGTAATGGTAGTCGGGATTTGTAGAGTAGACGATATCCAGTCTTTTTTTCCAGTCGTTCATAGTTTATTCCTCCGTTTTAACCACGTGCTGTTGGCAGCCTCAGAAAATCAAATAAACCGTAGCCCATTACCAATAAATATCGTATATTAGCTGCAAATATAACGAAAGCCGAGAGAAATGCCAAGCTTGCTTGAGCATATCCGAGGCGCATCTTGTATTCTTTAAATATAATGAAAGCCGAGAGAAATGCCAAGCTTGCTTGGGCATATCCGAGGCGCATCTTATATTCTTTTAAATATAACGAAAGCCGAGAGAAATGCCAAGCTTGCTTGAGTATTCTCAATAACAAGTAAAAAACAAGTATGATTGAAACCGTGCGTGTTACCTGTGTGAACACCAACACCAGCAAGGATGTGAAGATTGGTTCGTCGCTGGAGGAATTGATTGATGTTTTCGGGGTTGAATCCCCCTATTTATTCGTGAACGCGAAGGTGAATAACCGGACTGAATCCCTCGCTTACAGGGTGTATCGACCAAAGACCGTGGAATTCGTGGATTTGAGCGACACGTCGGCCATGAATACCTATGTCCGTTCTCTCTGCTTTATCTTGGCCAAGGCGGTGGACGACGTGCTGCCCGCTGCCAAGGTCTATATCGAGCATGCCGTCTCTAAGGGATACTACTTCCAGATCGAGTCCGATGTGCAGGTGGGTGTAAAGGAACTTGATGCCATCCGTGAGCGGATGCGTGCGATCGTGGAGGCCGACCTGCCGTTCGAGCAGGTGGAGGAGGAGACCGCGAAGGTGGTAGAGCTGTTCCGGGAGCGGGGCATGAACGATAAGGCCACGTTGCTGGAGACCTCTGATTTTCTCTACTCCCGATACTATAAGCTTGATGGGTACATCGATTACTTTTATAGTTCCCTTACCCCGTCTACCGGTTACATCACCATGTTTGATATACAGCCCTACAACGGGGGGTACCTGCTGCGGGTGCCCCGGCGGGATCACCCCGTGGAGTTGGAACCGGAGATTCATCAAGAGAAGCTGCTGAACGTTTACCGGGAGCACCTGCAGTTCTTGAAGATTAGCAAGCTCGATAACGTGGGCGACCTGAACCGGGCGATACAGGATGATCAGATCTCTACCGTGATTCAGGTAGCCGAGGCCTATCAATCCAAACAGATTGCCGAGATTGCCGAAAAGATTACCCGCGGGTACAAGGATGGGGTGAGGGTGGTGTTTATCTCGGGTCCTTCCTCTTCCGGGAAGACTACCTTTAGGAAACGGCTCGAGATCCAGCTGCTGGTGAACATGCTGAAACCGATAGGTATCTCGTTGGATGACTACTTCGTGAACCGCGATCAGACGCCCCTCGACAAGAACGGGGATAAAGATTACGAATCGCTTTACGCCCTCGACCTTAAGCTGTTCGAGGAGCAGATGCTCACGTTATTGCATGGTGAGGAGATCGAGCTGCCGTTTTACAACTTCGTGACCGGTAAGCGGGAGTTTCGCGGCAATATGCTGAAGATGGACGACAACAGCGTGCTCATTATCGAGGGGATTCATGGTTTGAATCCCGAGCTGACTGGCCATATCCCTGCAGATAAGAGGTTCCTGGTGTATGTCTCCGCGTTGACCACCATCTCGCTGGACGACCATAACTGGATCCCTGCTTCCGATAACCGGTTGCTCCGCCGTATGGTGCGTGACTACCGTTACCGGGGTTATTCGGCGCAGGAGACCATTTCGCGGTGGAGTAGCGTTCGCCGGGGTGAAGATAAGTGGATCTTCCCGTACCAGGAGAACGCCGACGTGATGTTCAACTCGGCCATGATCTACGAGTTGGCTGCCATACGCCGCCATGCCGAGCCTATCTTGATGCAGGTACCCCGCACCGTCTCCGAATACTCCGAGGCGTACCGCTTGCTTAAGTTCCTCAGCTACTTTAACCACATCACTGATGAGGAGTTGCCGCCCACTTCGTTGTTGCGCGAGTTCCTGGGTGGGAGCAGCTTTAGGTATTAACCGGAACGTTTTTAAATCCGTGTTCACGTACCATTTATCGGCGTGCAAGCCGTATTGTAATGGCAGACGAACTATTTCGTTAAGCCAAACGAGCAGAGGACAAGTTCACTTGGACTATGCCGTGGCGAGAAATAGTCTAACTTTAGTGAATGTTTTTTAATAAGGGTGTTTTTTAATAAGGGGTGTTGCAAAATG
>DUPB01000108.1 GCA_012838585.1 Bacteroidales bacterium | reverse complement strand
GCTGCGCGTTCATGGGGCGCACCACCTTCTGGATGAACTCGGGCGCGTTGTCCGGAGCTTCGTCCTTCACCTCGATATTCGCCCACTCCTTCGGCACCTCCACCTCGATCACGTTACCACCACGCTCCACGGCAATGTAGTTCATGTTCACCACCGCCTCCCCTCTCCTTCCGTAAGAGGTGACGATGAATTTCTTCATCTGCTCAACGGCCAGGTCATACGGGATCACGTTGGATATCTTGAAGAAGGCCGACTGCAAGATGGTGTTGGTGCGGTTGCCCAAGCCAATCTCGCTGGCGATCTGGGTAGCATTGATGATGTACATGCGGATGTTGTTTTTCGCTAAGTAGCGCTTCACCCTGTCGGGCAGGTGGTTCCCCACCTCCTCTTTGGGCCAGACCGAGTTGAGCAGGAAGGTCCCGTTCTTCTTCAGCCCCTTGGTCACGTCGTACAGGTGCAGGTATGCCGGCACGTGGCACGCCACGAAGTTCGGGGTATTCACCAGGTATGTCGAGCGGATGGGGTTGTCCCCAAAGCGCAGGTGCGAACTGGTAAAACCGCCCGATTTCTTGGAGTCGTACGCGAAGTAGGCCTGCACGTACTTATCGGTGTTGTCCCCGATAATCTTGATGGAGTTTTTATTGGCCCCCACCGTGCCATCAGAGCCAAGCCCGTAGAACTTAGCCTCGTAGGTGGTATCGTCCATGGCGATCTCCTCCTTGACGGGGAGCGACTTAAAGGTCACGTCGTCCACGATACCGATGGTAAAGTCGTTCTTGGGCATCTTCATCGACAAGTTTTCGTACACCGAGAGGATCTGTCCAGGAGTGGTGTCTTTCGACGACAGCCCGTAGATACCGCCCACGATTTCAGGAGCGTTCTCCTTGCCGTAGTAGCTATCCTTCACGTCCAGGTAAAGCGGCTGCCCCGTGGAGCCGGGCTCCTTGGTACGGTCCAGCACGGCGATACGCTTAACGCTCTTCGGGATAACAGAGAGTAGCGCGTCTGCCTTGAACGGGCGGTAGAGGTGCACTGCCACCAGCCCCACCTTCTCGCCTTTCGACGTTAAGTAGTCAACCACCTCGCGTGCGGTCTCGGTCACCGATCCCATGGCGATCACGATCCTTTCGGCTTCGGAGTGGCCATAGTAGTCGAACAGGCCGTACTTGCGGCCGGTCACCGCGGCCAACTTCTCCAGGTACTTCTCCACGATATCCGGCACCGCGTCGTAGAACGGGTTAGACGCCTCACGCGCCTGGAAGTAGATATCGTCGTTCTGGGCGGTACCGCGTGTTACCGGGTTATCCGGGGTAAGTGCCCTGTCGCGGAACGCCTTCAACGCCTCCTGGTTGACCAGCGGCGCGAGATCTTCATTTGACAACGCCTCAATCTTCTGTATCTCGTGCGATGTACGGAAGCCATCAAAGAAGTGTAGGAAGGGAATGCGGCTCTCGATAGCGGCCAGGTGCGCCACCGCTGCCAAGTCCATCACCTCCTGCACCGAGCCGGTGGCGAACAGGGCCACGCCGGTGGGACGAGCGGCCATCACATCCTGATGGTCACCGAGAATAGAGAGCGCTTGAGCCGCTATTGCCCGTGCCGACACGTGAAACACGCCGGGCAGCAATTCGCCCGACATCTTGTACATGTTGGGCAGCATCAACAGCAATCCTTGCGAGGCCGTGAAGGTGGACGTGAGGGCACCCGCTTGCAGCGATCCGTGCATGGCTCCCGCCGCTCCTGCCTCAGACTGCATCTCCTTAACCAGTACCGGTTGGCCGAAAATATTCTTTCTACCGGCAGCCGCCCATTCGTCAATATACTCCGCCATGGTGGAAGAGGGTGTGATCGGGTAGATAGCTGCCACTTCGCTAAACATGTAAGCGATATGCGCTGCGGCCTGGTTACCGTCGATGGTCAAATACTTTTTTTTCTTTGTCATAAACAGTGATGATTTGAGTGTATGTTTTGAATTTAGTTAATTTTATCGTCGTCAATTCTCTATAAGTTTCAACCCTTCCAATCTAAACCACGAAATTAGCACAAAAAAGTGGAAGCGGCAAGCGAAGCCGCCACTTTAACCTACTATGTCGCATTGCAATGATTGCACGGAAGTGAGCGTGATGAAATAAACACGCCCAAACAGTATCGTTATGAGCGAAACGTTATCAACAAACAGGGGGTAACAACTCAACGCGATGGCGAGAGCATAATCGCGTTAGGAGGGTAGACCAACGGTTATTTCGCCCCGGAGGGAGGTCTCCATCAAGCGGCACACCTCTTGGGAAGATTTTCCTGAACCCAGCAGGATCATCAGCTTCGCGAGCGCCGCCTCGGTGGTGATGTCATACCCACTAATC
>DUPB01000107.1 GCA_012838585.1 Bacteroidales bacterium | reverse complement strand
TGCCAAATAGGGGGGAGAGGATAGAAGTTGGAGTAGGATTGGGAGCGGGAGCAAAAACTTGGCTGGGAGCAGAGGCCGAGGCAGAGGCAGGGGCGCTGGAGTTGCCCGCCGAAAACGTCAGCACCAATAAAACGCGGGTCAACGGTAGCATGGTGCAGGTAACCGCCACGTTCGGGTTTACCCTATCGGGGCTCGTTATTCAAGATATCGTGGAACAAATCTCGAAACTGGATTAATTCTCCCCCTACTGTTTCCCACGAGCGTTTAACAGGATATTCATTAATCTTGGAATTCAAGGTAAACAAGTTCAAGTTTCACACGCGTTATTTACATTTCATCCGCAAAAACATAATAATATGTGGTTATATCCTCCAAATATTATGGTTTTTTGCGGTTATATCCCGAATTTGTTATATTTCTATCCAGGAAAACTACGTGCCGTTTATCGCGTCGCAAGAATAGTACGGATTGAGCCTACTTTTTTTGTACCTTTGCACTTTCAATCCGGAGTTGTCGCCCCTTGCCATTCGCCTTTAATTTAAGGCAGACACGTAAAGGGAGCCAATAAAGCTCCATTCGACTTGAGTTATGAATATCGAACAGACCCTTCAGGAGGTAATCCTGAGAGCCATCAAAGAACTTTACGGCGCAGACGTTGAGGCGTCTAGCATCTCCCTACAAAAAACGAAAAGAGAGTTCACGGGGCATTATACCCTCGTTACCTTTCCCCTGTTGCGCGTTTCAAAGAAGAAGCCGGAAGAGACGGGACAAGATATTGGTGCCTACCTGGTGGAGCACAGCGAGGTGGTGACCCAGTTCAACGTGATAAAAGGATTTCTGAACCTCACGATCGCACCGGCGGTTTGGGTGCGACTGCTCGAGGATATCAACCGGAAGCTCGATTACGGCTTCATTCCGGTGGCTGATGACGCACCGCTCTTCATGGTTGAGTACTCCTCTCCCAACACCAATAAGCCGCTGCATCTGGGGCACGTGCGGAACAACCTGCTGGGGCATGCCCTCAGCGAGGTGCTGAAGGCCAACGGCAAGCGGGTGGTGAAGACCAACCTGGTGAACGACCGAGGCATCCATATCTGCAAGTCGATGCTCGCATGGAAGCTTTGGGGAAACGGTGAGACGCCGGCATCGTCCGGCAAGAAGGGTGACCACCTGGTGGGCGATTACTACGTGCTGTTCGACCAGAAATACAAGGAGGAGCAGTCGGCCCTGCGTGGTAAAGGGCTTTCGGAAGAGGAGGCTGAAGCCGCGTCGCCCCTGATGGAGCAGACCCGCGAGATGCTTCGCGATTGGGAGGGGGGAGACCGGGAGACGGTCGCTCTGTGGGAGAAGATGAACGGCTGGGTCTACGAGGGGTTCGATGAGACCTACCGGCAGTTAGGCGTTTCGTTCGACAAGATTTACCACGAGTCGGACACCTACCTCCCCGGCAAGGAGGAGGTGCAGCGGGGACTACGGGAGGGGCTCTTTTACCAGAAGGAGGACGGTTCGGTATGGGCCGACCTCTCGTCAGATGGCCTGGACCACAAGTTGCTGCTGCGGTCCGATGGCACCTCGGTCTACATGACACAGGATATCGGTACCGCCAAGTTGCGGTTCGACGACTACCCGATTGACACGATGATCTACGTGGTGGGGAACGAGCAGAACTACCACTTCCAGGTGCTCTCCATCCTGCTGGATAAGCTCGGCTTCGAGTTCGGCAAGGGGTTGGTGCACTTCTCCTACGGGATGGTGGAGCTCCCCGACGGGAAGATGAAGTCGCGCGAAGGTACCGTGGTGGACGCGGACGACCTGATGGCGGAGATGATCGAGACGGCCCGGGAGACCTCGGCAGAGCTGGGCAAACTGGACGATGCCACTCCCGAGGAGGTGGAGACGATCGCCCGGATGGTTGGGCTGGGCGCGCTCAAGTACTTTATCCTGAAGGTGGATCCGAAGAAGAACATGACCTTCAACCCCCAGGAGTCTATCGACTTTAACGGGAACACGGGGCCTTTCATCCAGTATACCCACGCCCGGGTACGGTCAATCCTTCGCAAGGCGGAAGAGCAGGGTATTGCTGTGCCAGAGAAATTGGATCCCACCGTGCCCATATCCGTGAAGGAGGAGGGACTGGTGCAACTGCTCTCGGAGTTCGGTGCCGTCGTGAGTCAGGCCGGTAGTGAGTACAACGTATCCCTTATCGGCAATTACGTGTACGACCTGGCTAAGGAGTTTAACCAGTATTACCACGAGTACCCCATCTTGCGGGAGGAGAACGCCTCGCTCCGCGATTTCCGACTGCTGCTTTGTCGGAACGTGGCACGTATCATCAAGAGGGGGATGAAGCTGTTCGGTATCGATGTGCCGGAGCGGATGTAGGTTCTGTTTACTTGATGTTGAATACCCCTACCACCTCATCGCTGCCTTTATAACCGTACCTTACGGCCTTTATACGAATCGTATGCGTGCCTTTCGGCAGGTGTAGCGGCCCGCTATACAGCTTCCATTGAGGATTGGCCCCATCATCAGTGGAATAGACGATGGATGCCCCATGGGTCGGACAGTAAAAGGCTACCGTCATGGGGAAAGAGAAACTTCCTCCTTCCTGGTAGTTTTTCGCCCCTCTCTCCTCTTCGGCATTGATGATGAAATAGGGTTTATCCGTTAACGGTTGTATGCCACCCGGCCACATCCGTTCAATCAATTCCGATTCATTCATGTGTCCCAAGTCCCCGGTTTCAATCGTCCATTTTTCATGTTGGGCACGCATCTCTTCCAAAATTTCTGCATACTCCGGGTTTTCGGTCAAGTTGTTCAGCTGGAAAGGATCCGCCTTTACATCATACAGTTCTTCGGGGGGGCGCTGGTATGACATCCACTTTTTTTGATGGGCGTTCAACCTGTTTTCCGCGTCAAGACGCATGACCTCCTGCATGATGGGCATGCGGTTGGCATAGGGTACCCAAATAGTATAGGGTTCGTTGGGGTAAAAATTACGAATATACAGGAAATCCTTGTTGCGAACCGATCGAACCATATCGTATGACTCATCGACCCTATCCCTTGCGGCAAAAACGTATTGACGGGGCGTGCTTGCCTGTGATCCCAGGAAGGGTTGACCTTGCATATGA
>DUPB01000106.1 GCA_012838585.1 Bacteroidales bacterium | reverse complement strand
GAAGCTGCCGCATAAGAAAAAGGGCAAAATCGTGACCAATATCGATTCCACCAACCACGTTTTGGGCATGGAGGGTTGAACGCGCGGCTCCTGCCCTGGAGCGTACGACTGACTCGATTGGGGCCACGTGGGATGCGGCGGCTCAGGCTGAGGCGGGTAATAGGTATCCGAAAAGAGGAAGCTCAACTCGTCGACCTCCTCAGCCCTTTGCCACTGTTCCATTCCTTGCGCCCACACCAGCGTATCGCGCTTCACGCCCTCTTCCCTTAACTCCATAGGCGTATAGGTACCTTTCTGTTTTCCTTCCGCGTCAATATAAAAATAGCGATTCATACTGTTAGGGATTTTTGTTATGCTCTTTTTAATGAATTATTCGGTTCCAATAAGAACTCCCGCTTCAATCACTCCTCCCGTTCCGGTTACTTATATTCTTCCGGATTCACGCGCAACGAATGAATGATTCGGTTCTCTTCGCTTGCAAAAACATATTCAACCACCACGTTTTTCTCCTTGAAAACCCTTAACTGTGGTTTGGTCCCATACTCGCTCCGTATGGTTTCCCGAAGCAATGGCAGTCCACTTTGTACCAACGAATCGGGGTTATCGGTATTCAGCACGGTGTAGCGGTATTGAAAAACATTGTCCGACAAAACCGAAGCACCCTCGAAACGAATGTGGGAATTCAACATCACGGGAGCCGACTCGTTGAGATCCAATGCCATTCTATTTAACTGCTTATGTAAAGCCTTTCCTTCAGGTTTGCACTGTAATAGCAATAGCAAGGAAAAGACAATCAAAAATATATGTGCCGTTTTTCGCATCTCTTCTCGTTAGTTGGTAACAAAAGTAAGAAAGTTTAGTCATGCATGGAAATAAAACAGGTGAAATGAGGGGTGAACAAGAAAGAAATTTGGCAGCATGTCGTCACGACATACTGCCAAACATGTTAACCTTAAATCTAATACTATTATGAAAAAACCACGTTGCAAATATATAAAAGAAATAAATATTCACCAAATTTTTTTCATAAAAAAACAAAAATAATTACATACACACATAAATAAATGCTTCCCTTTCGTTTTTTTCAGGGCGAAAGAAGCAAAATCACCCCTTTTCGTTCATCGTAAGAAAAACAAAAGGTGTTCTCAGCTACCTGTTCACATTTTTTCAACATTCTAACAAAAGGAGCCGATATGTATGAAATCGAAATATTAAAATATAAATAATCGTATAAAAATGGGGGGATTATTGCCGATTAAGGCTAAATTTGCAGTGTGAAAGCCATTGCTCCCTAAGCAGGCTCACTTCAAAGAACGACGACAAGGACAATGACAGACATTATCAATCACGAATGTGGTATCGCGGTCATCCGCCTCCTGAAACCACTCGAATATTACCACCACAAGTACGGAACTTGGCAATACGGGCTGGAAAAGCTCTACCTGCTTATGGAGAAGCAGCATAACCGCGGACAAGAAGGAGCAGGCCTTGGGGCCGTGAAGTTGGAAGCTGCCCCCGGCAACGAATATATTTTTCGGGAGAGAGCGGTCGGATCGCAGGCGATCACCCGAATATTCTCCAATGTCCACGCCACGTTCCAACGCTTCACCCCGGAGCAGTTGAACAACACCCAGTTCGTGAAATCGTCCGTACCCTATGCCGCGGAGCTCTTTATGGGGCACCTCCGCTACAGCACCACGGGTAAAACTGGACTGACTTACGTACACCCACTGTTAAGGCGCAACAACTGGGCTTCCAGGAGTTTGGCGCTGGCGGGTAACTTCAGCATGACCAACGTGGACGAGTTGTTCCGGCAGCTTCTGGAAGAGGGACAACATCCCCGCGATCACGCCGACACGTTTGTCATGCTGGAGTCACTGGGCCACTACCTCGATAGGGAGGTGCAGTACCAGTACGACAACCTGGAGAAAGAGGGGCTATGCGGACAAGAGATAAGCCATAAGATCGAGAAGAGGTTAGATATTCCTTTCATCTTGAGGCGGGCTTCCAAGAATTGGGACGGCGGGTACGCGCTCTGTGGACTGATTGGCAGTGGTGACGCGTTCGCCTTCCGCGACCCGTGGGGTATTCGCACTGCATTCTATTACCACGATGATGAGGTAGCAGTAGTGGCATCGGAACGTCCCGTGATTCAGACCGCGTTCAATTTAAAGAAAGACGATATCCACGAGCTGCAGCCAGGCGAAGCACTGGTGGTGAAACGGAGCGGGAAGATCAGCCTGCACCAAATCCTAGAGAGGAAAGAGAATATCACCCCCTGCTCGTTCGAGCGGATCTACTTTTCACGGGGGTCGGACTACGATATTTATCGAGAACGTAAAAAGCTGGGTGAGCTGCTCGTCCCGAAAATCATCGAAGCGATTAACGATGATTTCGAGAATACCGTTTTCTCCTTTATCCCCAACACGGCCGAGGTGGCCTACTTCGGGATGTTGCAAGGACTGGAGGATTACTTTAACCACCAAAAGGCAGTAACTATCCTGGAGAAAGGGGCCTCGCTGACCCGGGAGGAGGTAGATAAGATTCTCTCTAGACGGGTGCGCTCTGAGAAGGTGGCCATCAAAGACATCAAGCTGCGTACCTTTATCGAACAGGGGAAAACCCGGAACGACCTTGCCGCACACGTGTACGACGTAACCTACGGCTCGTTAAGGAGAGGAAAAGACAACCTGGTGATTATTGACGATAGCGTGGTGCGGGGAACAACCCTTCGGCAGAGCATCCTCAAGATACTCGACCGGCTTGACCCAAAACAGATTGTCATCGTATCCTCCTCACCCCAAATTCGTTATCCTGACTGCTACGGGACCGACATGTCGCGTATGGGCGAGTTCATCGCCTTTAGGGCTGCCATCGAACTGCTGAAAGAGCGGGGGATGCAATATGTGATCGACGAGACCTACAAGAAATCGGTCGCACAGCGCCGCAAGAGGAAGGAGGAAATCGTGAACTACGTGAAAGATATCTACGCTCCCTTCACGGAAGAGGAGATATCCAACAAAATCGCGCACATGCTCACCTCCAATTCCATCAACGCCAAGGTCACCATGGTGTTCCAGAGTATTGACGATCTGCATAAGGCATGCCCCAATCACCCGGGGGACTGGTACTTTTCGGGCAACTATCCCACACCAGGGGGCAACCGGGTGGTAAACGATGCCTTTATCAACTGGATGGAGGGAGTGGAAAACAAGCCCTATCAATTTTCGCTCGACTTTTCAAACAACGAATGAATGATTGAACGCCTCATCATATTAGAGAACGTGGATCCCGTGGTATTTTTCGGGATCAACAATAGCAATATACAGCTGCTTAAAACCCTATACCCCAAGCTCCGAATAGTGGCCCGGGGAAACGTGATCAAGGTAATCGGGGAGGAGGAAGAACTGGCAACGTTCGAGGAAGCGATCCATGAACTGGAGAAATTCAGCATCGAGATGAACATCCTGAAAGAGGAGGATATCATCGATATCGTGAAGGGGAAAGCGCCCGCCGTGGTGAAAGTAGATAACCTCATCATTCACGGGATGAGTGGCAAGCCCATACTGGCGCGCACCCCCAACCAAAAAAGGTTGGTGGAAGAGTTCGACAAAAACGACATGGTATTCGCCATAGGCCCGGCGGGATCGGGCAAGACCTACACCGCCATCGCACTGGCCGTAAGGGCCCTAAAGCGAAAGAGCATCCGCAAGATCATCCTGAGCCGACCGGCCGTGGAGGCGGGCGAAAAGCTGGGATTCCTGCCCGGGGATATGAGGGAGAAAATCGATCCCTACCTGCAGCCGCTCTACGACGCGCTGGAAGATATGATCCCCCCGATGAAGCTCAAGGAGTACTTAGAGAACAACGTTATTCAAATTGCACCGCTCGCGTTTATGCGGGGACGCACCTTGAATGACGCGGTCATCATCCTGGACGAGGCTCAGAATACCACCAAGCCGCAAATCAAAATGTTTCTCACGCGGCTGGGACTGAACGGGAAGATGATCATCACGGGCGATATCACGCAAATCGACCTCCCCCCCTCCCAACAGTCGGGGCTAATCCACGCGATGCAGATATTACAAGGCATCAAAGGAATCTCTACGGTCGAGTTTAACAAGAAAGATATCGTTCGCCACAAGCTGGTACAACGCATCGTGGAAGCGTACGAGAAAAGCGAACAAATCAACAATGACTTAAGGTTCCACATAGGGACTAAAGGTCAAAAATAAATAATCGTATGAAGACATTATTAAAAACCGATTATAACTTCCCCGGGCAAACCGATGTCTACCACGGGAAGGTACGCGATGTCTACAGCATTGGCGAAGATACGCTGGTAATGATCGCCACCGACCGCATCTCGGCGTTCGACGTGATACTACCGAAAGGGATTCCTTACAAAGGGCAGGTGTTGAACCAGATCGCCTCGAAGTTCTTGGACGCCACCGCCGATATCGTTCCCAACTGGAAACAGGCATCGCCCGACCCGATGGTTACCGTGGGCAGCCGTTGCGAACCGTTCAAGGTGGAGATGGTGATTCGCGGGTATATTACCGGAAGCGCTTGGCGAGAATATAAAAGCGGTGCACGTGTACTTTGCGATCTTCCCTTGCCCGAAGGGATGCGTGAAAACCAAAAGTTCGACACGCCGCTCATCACACCCACCACCAAGGCCGACGAGGGACACGATGAAAATATTTCGCGCGAAGAGATCATCGCGCAAGGGTTGGTGTCGGAAGCGGATTACCAACAGCTGGAAAAATATACCTACGCCCTTTTCCAACGCGGAACGGAGATGGCTGCCGAGAAAGGGCTGATATTGGTTGACACCAAATACGAGTTCGGCAAAAAAGATGATAAAATCTACCTGATCGATGAGATTCATACCCCCGACTCCTCCCGCTACTTCTACAGTGAAGGTTACCAGGAGCGCTTCGAGAAAGGCGAGGAACAAAAGCAACTCTCCAAAGAGTTCGTCCGCAAGTGGCTAATGGAAAACGGATTTCAAGGCAAGGAGGGACAGCAAGTTCCCGAAATGTCGGAGGCGTACTGCAACAGCGTATCGGAGCGCTACATCGAGTTGTACGAAAAGATCGTGGGCGAACCGTTCGTAAAAGCCGAAGCGAAAGAGTTGGAAGCGAGAATTGAGAAGAATGTGAAGGAGTATTTGCTAACGGTTTGATTGATTACCGGTTTGACTTTGACAGGAAAAAATGGTTGTGTCGCCCTTGCTGCTCAGGGGCGCCCCCTTTTCATGGTTTGACTTTGACAGGAAATAGTGTTTGTCGGTGAATAAAACATGTGAAAAAATAAAACATGATGAATTACTCGGTAGATCTGTTATCATTTCGGACAAAATCAAAATTTGTTTTGGTTTTGGGTATATTGCTCGTGCTGGTGGCGATTGGCTGGTTTATTGCCATATGGGTGCGTAAAGGTTCAGCATCCTTTTTCGACTGGCTTTTCTTCATACTCTTGCTATTGAACGGTCTACTTCAAATAAGTCAAGGGTTAGGCAACCCCATCGAGAGACTGTTTGGAAAGGCATTTGTCAGGATAAACAGTCAGGAAATAAGCATCAAGACCGGGGTATTTGATAAAAAACAAACGGTTAAGTGGTCGGAAATTCATTCCATCAGCTACAAACCGGCTAACTTTATCATTACTAAAAAAGATAACTCAACCTATAGGTTGTCCATGGCAAAGCTTGGGTATTCACTGATTAAAGAGATTAAAAATGTAGTGAGTAACATTGCCAACGACAAGAACATTCCAACAGAGGATTAAACAATGACCTATAAGGTAGAGAAAGTCAACCCGTACGACCCGGAACGACCCAAACAGGAGCAGGTGAGCGAGCTGTTCAACGAGATCGCACCGGTGTACGATCGGATGAACGGGGTCCTCTCGCTGGGCATCGACGCGTACTG
>DUPB01000105.1 GCA_012838585.1 Bacteroidales bacterium | reverse complement strand
TGTCCTATTGGTGCTGGAGCCAAGAAGAGGATTGGTACAGGATAGACGAAAATATCCTTCAGGAAATCGACAAAGCGGTAGAGTATGGAAAACAGTACGGCCTGCATGTGAATTTAAATTTTCACCGTGTTCCCGGGTATTGCATCAATGCTCCAAGAGTACCTACCAATTTGTTCGAAGATGAAGCGCCTTTACAAGCTTGCATACACCATTGGAGCACTTTTGCCAGCCGCTACAAAGGGGTTCCAAACAAAACGGTAAGTTTTAACCTAATCAACGAGGCACCGGCTGTTGAAGTCGAAAAATATGACAAGGTTGCCAGAGCCTTGGTAAACTGCATTAGAGAAAAAGACCCCAACAGGCTGATAATCGTCGACGGAAAAGATGTTGGCAGGGTTCCATTGATGACCTTAACGGATGTTCCTAATATCATTCAAAGTGGTAGAGGTTATGACCCCATGTTGATCTCTCATTTCAGGGCCGGGTGGCCGGGAATGAAACAACTGATGGAATTTCCTGAAGAGAAACTCCAATGGCCTTTAATGGTAGACGGTGTAAAGTACGACCAAGAATACTTGAGAGAAAGCTCTATTTTGCCTTGGAAAGAGTGGGTGGCCAAGGGGGGAAAAGTCCATATTGGGGAGATGGGGTGTTTTAATAAAACCCCTCACAAAGTGGCATTGGCCTGGTTAGAGGATCTTTTCGCTCTTTTTAAAGAACAAGGTTGGGGGTGGTCTTTATGGAACTTACATGGATCGTTCGGTGTTTTAGACAGCGAGCGCGAGGACGTGAAATATGAAAACTATAAAGGCCATAAACTTGACCGACAACTGTTGGAACTGCTAAAAAGGAGCTAAATAACGGCTTAAAACATCACAAGGAATAGATGCTCGCCAACAAAGAGGTGATACCTTACGGCAACCTTACCTCTCAAAACAGTACCCGGTGCGATAGCGTGTTTCTCTTGAGGACGTGCAGCGCCACGTCGCGCCCGACTTCGATTCCTTTCCCGGAGAGGTGCTCCTTCGCCGTAGTGTAAGCCAGCTCCGGGCTGTTGTTGTCGCCGCTCAAGTGGCAGAGCCATATGTTTTGCAGGTCGGGGGAGAAGTTGTTAGCCAGGAACTCGGCCGTCTGTCGGTTGCTAAGATGCCCCGTTCCGGAGGTGATTCGCCGTTTCAGGTGAAGGGGGTACCTCCCGTTGCGTAGCATCTCCTCGTCGTAATTGCTCTCGATGACCAGGTGGTTGGCCTTGCCGGCGTAGTGAGTGACCTCATCGGTGATGGTACCCACGTCGGTGGCCAGCGTGAGGGTTTGGTCGTGGAATTCGATAAAGAAGCCGGAGTTGTCGTTGCTATCGTGTGGCACGTCGAACGCGGTAACCTGGATTCCTTCGATCTGAAACGGTTTCCCCTTTTCGATATGAACGGTGGAGCCATTGAGGCTATAACGTATCAGCCGGTTGTTGGCGATGCTTCGGTGCACCTCCCTCGTGGCGTAAACCGGAATGTGCATCTTCTCGCCGAAGTAGCCGACCGATCGGATATGGTCGTAGTGATCGTGGGTAATCAGAACGGCCATGATGGTCGAAAGATTCACCCCATGCTCGGCCAACCGTTTCTTGGTTACTCGGGGCCCGATACCGGCATCGATCAGGATCCCGTAAGCGGGGTTCCCCAGGTAGTAACAGTTCCCGCTGCTGCCGCTGCCAAGGCTGAAGAAAGAAAATCGCTCCGATGGAAAAAGTTCGAACTGCATACCTGCAAAGGTAACGAATGAATCACTAAGAATAAAATTTTCGCCATTTATACCTTTCGATAAGGCGTAGCTTGCCGGGAATGTACGTTTTTTTTCGTAGCTTTGTCTGTTGTTAAACCATCAATGATGAACGATCGTATGAATCTGTTACTTCTTGGATCGGGGGGACGAGAGCACGCGTTGGCATGGAAGCTGAGCAAGAGCCCCCTGTTGAATCGCCTATACATCGCGCCCGGCAACGCGGGCACTGCCGCGGTGGGGACGAACGTGGCTATCGGGGCGATCGATTTTGACGCGTTGAAAACTTTTTCACTGGATCACGATATCGATATGATCGTGGTGGGGCCGGAAGCGCCGCTGGTGGAGGGTGTCTACGATTTCTTTCACAGCGATGAGTCAACCCGCCATATCCACGTGATTGGCCCCTCGAAGGAGGGGGCGATGCTGGAGGGGAGCAAGGACTTCGCGAAGAACTTCATGGTGCGCCACCAGATACCTACCGCCCGTTTTCTCACGGTCTCAAGCGAAACCATCGGGGAGGGGTATGCGTTTATCGATAGCCTCCCATCGCCCTACGTCCTAAAAGCGGATGGCTTGGCCGCCGGGAAAGGGGTGTTGATCGTGGATGATGCCGTTGATGCGAAGCGACAACTCGGGGAGATGTTAGATGGTCAGTTTGGCGAGGCAAGTCGCCGGGTGGTGATCGAGGAGTTCCTCTCGGGCGTGGAGTGCTCGGTATTCGTGTTGACCGACGGCAAGAGCTACAAGATCCTGCCGGTGGCGAAAGATTACAAGCGCATCGGCGAGGGAGACAGCGGCCTGAACACCGGTGGGATGGGAGCCGTGTCGCCGGTACCATTCGCGGATGACGATTTCATGGAGAAGGTTCGGACCCGGATCGTGGAGCCGACCGTGAACGGGCTGCGGGCAGAGGGTATCCCTTACAAGGGATTCATTTTCCTGGGACTTATCAAGGTGGAGGAAGATCCGAAGGTGATCGAGTACAACGCGCGGATGGGTGATCCCGAAACGCAGGCGGTGATACCGCTCGTGCAGTCCGACCTGCTCGACCTGCTGGTGGGGGTGGCCACCGAGACGCTCGGAGAACGATCATTGTTGATAGATTCCCGTCACGCCGTGGCTGTGGTGATGGCAT
>DUPB01000104.1 GCA_012838585.1 Bacteroidales bacterium | reverse complement strand
TCACGATGTCGTCCATATCTGACCTCGTGCCAAGCATCAGCCCACCGTGCCAAATCCAGAGCGCGGAGTCAAAGGTCTTGATCAACTCGGGGCAGTGGTTCCGCTCCTTGTACGCTTCAAAGTCGAGTTCTTCGGCGGTGTAAAACTTCCGGTAGATATCCGATTTGAACACCTCGTTGATCATGGGCTGACCGTACAGGGGATCGTTCGGGTAACCAGACCCAATGGGAATCCCCTCGGCTTTCAGTGCCTCCATGAACCGTTCGCGGGGAACACCTTCCATCTTGTCCTGGTTATAGACCATCGAGTAGATGTAGTAAGACGCCTCCGTGGGTCCTTCACCTTTGTGCAGTTTCACGGGGGTGACACCGGGATAGGCGGCGAGCTTCTCGTTCAAGTAGGCCCCGTTCTCGTTCCGAATCTTGTGTTGCTCTTCCAGCTTCTCCATTTGACAGAGACCGATGACGGCCTGATATTCCGACATCCTGATCTTGTTGGCCAAAAGAAGGGCCGTGATGGAGCTGATCTGTCCCGATACTGACCCCGAAGCGTAACCGAAGTTGTGGTAGGAGTAGAGGCGGTCGTAGTACTCGGTGTCATCGGTCAGGATACCTCCCCCTTCGCCAATGGGAAGGTTTTTAGAGGCTTGGAAGCTGAAGCAGCCGGCGTTACCAAACGTTCCTACCCTTTTGCCCCCAATCTTCGCGAGGTGCGCCTGGCAAGCGTCCTCGACCACGAACAGGTTGTGCTCTTTCGCGATCCTCATGATCTCCGGCATATCGGAGGGGTAACCGCAGATATGTACCGGTAGGATTCCCTTGGTGCGCGGTGTGATTTTCTCCCTGATCTTCTTGGTGTCTACCTGGAAGGTCTCGGGGTCGATGTCCGCCCAGACCGGCATGGCACCCTTGTACAGTACCCCGAAGATGGAGGCACTGAAGGTGTAGGGTGAACAGATTACCTCGTCGCCGGGACCGATGTTAGACTGCATCCAAGAGGCACTTAGGGCGTTCGTCCCATTCACCGTGGAGAGACAGTGCTTGGATCCGTTCATCTCGGCCCACTTCTGTTCAAATTCGGTCACCTTGCGGCTGCGCGACCAAACGCGCTTGGCCATCACCTCGTTCATCTGGGGATCCCATTTTTCTGAATCCCACTGCGGCCATGGCTGCCACCTTTTGTCTTTACCCCTCACGGGCGTTCCCCCCAGCAGGGCTAACGAGCCGGAGGTCTCTTTCGATTGCGCGATAATGGGGGTCATCCCCGAAGCGGCTACCATCCCGGTGGTCGCGGCCGCTACCGTGCCGATAAAACGTCGGCGGCTAATCTCTTTTCTTTTCATTTTTCTTCCTTCTTGTTTAAAATGTTTTTTCTTGTTCTATACATTTACCTCTTCGGATAAAGAGTGCCCTATCGATTGAATCACCTCGTTTATCCTCTCGAGCGCCTCCTCGGTGATCTTCTCAGAGGCGCGCCTAATGGTTAAGGTAGAGTACTCTTTGTCCACAAAAATAGCTTTACCGGAATATTCCGGCATGTTGAGCTCACGGTCTGACTTCTCAAGGGTCTCAAAATACCCCTTCTCCATGAACGTGATGTTGCTGATGGTCAGTTTACACTTGCCATCCATGTAGTGCAACGTCAAATGATAGGTCATGTACATGGCAAACACGGATAACACGTTGCTTTTCATAACCAGGTAATCCGTTATAACGGCCACGGTCGAGTCGTTGTTGCTGGCCAGGAATCCCCCGGAATAGGGGTTTAACCCGCTGTTCAAATAGTGAAAGACCCTTTTGTGAAGCTCATGTTTCGTGAGGTCCTGCTCGTAATCAACGGTAAACACGACCTCCCCGTTCACAACCGGTATCGAGTCCGCCGTAAACGGTGTTACCTGGGTGAATCCCTTGATGGGCAACAGCATCAAGAATAATAGGATGCCTGCCCGGGTTGTCTGTTTTAGTACTTTCATGATAAAATGAATGTTCATTTTTGGTTTTAATCCCGACCGACTTCTTTTAAAGAAAGTCCCGCTTTGTTCGAATCATGACATAGCAATCAACATGATATGCATGGTAAAGGTATGAAATCGCACAATTAGAACGGCTTATTTTGCGAATCTTTTTGCTCATATAACGCAATTTAACCTAAGTGGCGGGATTTTCCCTACTCAAACTCGCTGTGCCAAAGCTTGGTGGCTGGTTTCGCAACTTGCCATACCACGTGCCATTGATGAAGAGGACTGTCATGGAAAGAAGACGACCTGTAGATGCATGTCGGCATTCATAATTGCTGCTTATTCCCGAATAATAACGTTTATTGAGGATTTGTTTTCGTGAAAATAGGCAGTTTAATGGATTTAAATATATTCCTTTATAGAACATTTCAATGCGCTCTGTTTGGGACTGAAGGGTTATCATGAGAGTAACGCCGGATTTGTAGCCAAAATAGTTATATTTGCATATATGTAATTAATACAGTTATGACAACAAGAAGAGAATTCATCAAAAACGTGGCCATTGGCACCACCGCCGTTTCAATCGGTGGGGTGTTGCCCAGCTTCAGTGCATCGAGTTACCGGAATATTGTCGGCGCTAACGACCGTATCCGCATGGCCGGTATCGGGGTTAATTCCAGGGGAGACGCCCTGGCTAAAGGGTTTGCCAATGAGAAGAAAAACGGCTGTATCGTTACCGATATTTGCGATGTGGATACCCGGGCGATAGAGAAGTCTGTACAGACCGTTGAAGGGGTTGCCGGCAACAGGCCAAAGGGACACCGCGATATCCGTAAGATGCTGGAGTCCGACAGCTTTGATGCCGTGTTTATCGCCACTCCCGACCACTGGCATGCCATGGCAGCCGTGATGGCGATGCGGGCGGGGAAACATGTGTACCTGGAGAAACCCACCAGCCATAACCCGGCGGAGAACCAGATCCTGGTAGATGCCGAGAAGAAGTATGGCACGGTGGTTCAAGTGGGCAACCAGCGACGCTCGTGGCCCAATATTAAACATGCAATTGAGGAGCTGCATAACGGTATCATCGGGAATATTGTCTACGGCAAGAGCTGGTACTACAACAAGCGTCCATCTATGGGAATAGGTAAGGAGGTTGCCGTGCCCGAGTGGCTGGACTGGGATATATGGCAGGGACCCGCGCCTCGACTGCCCTATAGGGACAATATCGTGCATTATAACTGGCACTGGAGATGGCATTGGGGAACGGGTGAGTCGTTGAATAACGGCATGCACTATATCGACCTGCTGCGCTGGGGCATGAAGTTAGGTTACCCGATACACGTGGATTCGGTGGGTAATCGGTTACATTACACTGACGATTGGGAGACACCCGATACGCAACTGGTCAACTTCAAGTTCGACAATGACAAGGTAATCACCTGGGAGAGCCAGAGCTGCATACGCAACTCCATTAGCGGGCACAGCAGCGGTGTAGTCTTCTTTGGCGATAAGGGAAGCATGGTGATTGGTGGTGGGAACGAATATCATGTGTACGACTTAGATAACAAGCTGGTCAAGCATATCAGTAGCGATATGGTATTCGAGGCCGGCAACCTGGTTAACCCCACCCAGAGCCTCGACGCGTATCACTTTCAGAATTTCTTCAACGCCATTCGCAAAGGGGAGAAGCTGAACTCTCAGCTAAAGGAGGCATGCATGAGCACGCAGCTGATGCAGCTCTCCAATATCTCGCATCAGGTTGGGAAGCCGTTGAGCATCGACCCACAGCGCGGTACTATAATCGGGAATAAAAAATCCAACCGCTTGTGGTCAAGAGAGTATGCCAAGGGGTGGGAGTTGAAGGTTTAAAGGTTCCATACACCAAAAAGTAAAGATAAATCAATCCTATGAAACGATTTGTTACATTTTCTGCTTTCTGCCTGCTGCTTTTAGGCTCAACCTTGCTTTGTGCTTCGGAATGTGGCGGCAAAGGCACATCGCGAGGTGACGATAAGAGCATGCCGCGAGACTCGATCGTGCTGTTCGATGGTACCAACCTCGACAAGTGGTACACGTTTTTAAGAGACAGGGGGGTGAATAATGACCCTCAAAATGTGTTTACCATCAATGAGTTGGGTTGGCTGAGGATCTCCGGTGAGGAGTGGGGGTGCATCACCACCCTGGAGGAGTATAGCGACTATCGCATCGTTTTGGAGTATAAATGGGGTGAACAGACGTTCAAACCCCGCGAGGATAGGGTGAGGGATAGCGGGCTGCTGATGCACTCGGTAGGTGAAGATGGTGCCTGGAAAGGGAATTGGATGTACTCCATCGAGTGCAATATCATCGAGGGTGGTACCGGCGACTTTATCGTGGTGGGCGATGGCAGCGAAGCGTTTGCCATCACCTCTACTGTGACCCCTTATGAAAAGGGGAACCGGTACTCTCCTACCGGTGATCCCGTGACCATTAACCTGGGGCGTATAGATTGGGAACGTAAAGATTCGAACCTATCCGGTGAGAAGGGGGCTCGGGGCAAAGACGATGTAGAGAACCCCGTGGGTGAGTGGAACCTCCTCGAGTGCGCGGTGGATGGCGAAACCATTACTGTTTTCCTGAACGGGCAGCTGATTAACCGTGCTTACGATGTGAAACCCAGTAAAGGTAAAATTCAGTTGCAGTCCGAGGGTGCAGAGCTCTTTATTAAAAGGGTAGTGCTGTTTTTTTAACCTCATTTGGTTGGATAGATGATATGGTGAACAGGTTCGGTTTCCGCTGGGCCTGTTCCCTACCCATTTTAATACTTTAGACGAATAAGATGGCAACACGCTCAAATCGTCTCTTGTCGTTGGACGTGATGCGGGGCATCACCATCGCGTTTATGATACTGGTGAACAGCCCCGGCTCCGGGTCCAGCGTATATGCTCCCCTCAGGCACGCTACTTGGCATGGGCTCACGCCAACGGACCTGGTGTTCCCCTTCTTCATCTTTATCATGGGTGTCTCCACCTGCTTCTCGCTGCGTAAATTCAATTTTCAACCTACCCCGGCCGCGCTCGGTAAGATTGTAAAGCGAACCGTCCTAATATTTGCCATAGGCTTGGCGTTAAGCTGGTTCAGGCTGTTTTGTGCCGGCTTGTCGGCCGGTGAAAACTTGGTGCAAGCTGCCACGCATTTCAGTAACTTGAGGATTTTGGGCGTACTGCAGCGTATCGCGCTGGCCTACGGCTTTGCCGCTATCATCGTCCTGCTGGTCAAGAGAAAGCATATCATCTGGGTGGTGGCCACGCTACTCGTCGGCTACCTCCTTATTTTGCTGTTTGGCAACGGGTTCGAGATGTCCGAGCAGAACATCATTTCGGTGGTCGACCGCGCCATACTGGGAGAAGCACACATGTACCGGGATATCACGCCCGCGGGCGAGCGTATTGCCTTCGATCCCTTGGGTCTGCTAAGCACCATTCCCTCCATCGCGCACGTGTTGATAGGGTTCCTTTTCGGGCTGCTTATTTTGAACCATAGCGACAATCATGAGCGGGTGAAGAGGCTGCTGATCCTGGGTACCATCCTGGCCTTTTCCGGTCTCCTGTTGCAATATGGATGCCCTATCAACAAAAAGCTTTGGAGTCCAACCTACGTGCTGGTGACCAGCGGTTTCGCCGCGCAACTGCTGGGGTTGCTAATATGGATCATTGATATCAAGGGCAAGATCAGGTGGAGCCGGTTTTTCCACGTTTTCGGGGTGAACCCGCTTATCCTGTACGTGTTATCCCTCGTGCTGGTTATTTTGCTCGCGAACATCAAGTTCACGTTCCAAGGTGAATTAATATCCATTTACCGCTTTATCTACGCGAAGCTCATCTCCCCTTGGACGAGCGCCAAATTTGGTTCATTGCTGTTCGCGGTGCTGATGGTACTAATATGCCACTTGGCGGGCTATCTGCTCTACAGGCGCAAAATATTCATTAAAATTTGAAGCAGTCGTATGGCTGTTTTTTGTATCTTCGGGATATAAACGATGCGGAAAACCTTGTCGGTGTGAACCTCATAAAAATATTACCCATGGATCGAAGAAGTTTTCTTAAAAATCCTCGATGGTCGTGGCCGGTATCACCATTGTGCCGAACTATGCCATCAGTGGCCATGGACATATTCATCCCAGTGACAGGCTACATGTCGCCGGGAGATGATCAAGCACACCTACCGGGACGGGTGGGGTTGGTGATACCCCGTTTGCCCATGGGATAAATGGGATTAGCAAGATTAAATCAGCCGACAGTATGGCCTTAGAGTCAATAAAACAGTTCTATTATTTAACTTGATTTTCGCATGTTATTTACTGTTTCAATTTATTGCCTTTTCTGTCGTCACTCGGCAAAGCTTGAGCGAGCTCAGCTCTGCTCTCGTTCCTAAGAAAATTCAGCTTTCAGAGCGAAGACCTCGGAAATATTTGCGATAAGCCGAACGCAGAGTCAAGCTTGCTTGAACTATGCTGAGGCGAGCAAATAACTACTGTGTGAAACTTTCGTGGGAACACATCCTGCGAAGATTGCGTTAAAAAGAAAAGCTGTTTGAGTGATAACGAGTTCTTTTCTTTTAGCAATCAAACAGTAGATGGGTCACGAAATTTGCGCCAGTCAAGCCTGAAAGCGATGAAACAGTTGCATGCGAAAATTGAGCTATTTAACTTTAAAAAACAGGAGAAAATGAAGGTTTATTTCAAACGTTACGGCTCAGTTAACAGGATAGCCGTGTGTGCGCTACTGTTGTCGTTGCTTTTCATGGCATGCGGCCCGGCAGAGCAAGAGATAGTACGAGAGGCGAAAAGCAGTGGGATGACCACGAAAGAGACGCCCATCTTCCCTATACCCCAGGAGTTACAGCTTGGGGAAGGGTATTTTGAGCTGAACGAGGAGACCGTTATTTTGGTTCCTACCAGGGCATCGGAGGATGACCTGTTCCTCGCCCGCTTCTTGGCGGATGAGCTGGCAGATAAGTATGGCTTGATCCTCGACATCGAGAAGGGTTCAAAGCCGTTGGATGACAAACGTTTCATATTGATAGGCTCACTGGATAACCCGTTGGTCAAGAGCTACAATAGGGATGCCGATCTTGGGGTAACGAAAACCAACCCCGGTCCGGAGGGGTACGTGTTACAGGTCGATGAGCAGCGGGTGGTTATCGCGGGGAGCGACCAGCAAGGCGCGTTTTACGGGCTGCAATCGCTACGGCAACTGGTCAGAAGCGCGGAAGGGTTCAACATCCCTTGCCAAACGGTGCGCGACTGGCCCTGCACTCCCTTCAGGGCAATCAAGCTCTATGTCCCCGGCAGGGATAACATCCCCTACTTCAAGCGGTTCCTTAAAGACTTTATGGTCCTCTACAAGTACAACAAGGTCATCCTGGAGGTGAACGCGGTGATGAGGCTGGAGCGCCATCCCGAGTTGAATGTCGGCTGGCGGGAGCTGGCAGATTACCTCAATTACACCCGGCTCAACTACCCCATGGGAACCAACGGCATCTTCCTCAACTCCACCCACCACGATGCCGGGGATGGCGATATCCTCGAGAAAGAGGAGATAAGGGATATGGTGCAGTATGCCAATCACCACTTCCTGGAGGTGATCCCCGAACTACCTACCCTCGATCACTCCTTTTACCTGTTGACCAGGCACCGGGAGCTGGCCGAGATTCAAACCGACCTGTGGCCCAGTGCCTACTGTCCTTCAACCCCGGAGGTTTATGACTTGCTGTTCGACGTGTTCGATGAGTACATCGAGGTGATGCAGCCCAAAATGATCCATATCGGCAGGGACGAGTGGTGGAGTGCCCCCATCGATGTCTGTCCCAAATGTCGGGGTAAGAACTATTTCGACCTGTTCGTGGAAGACATCAACAAGATACATGGTTACTTGGCATCGAAAAATATCCGGATCGCGATGTGGGGAGATCACCTGTTGGAAAATGTATGGGGGCCGGGCTATATCGACCAAACTTCCGATACCGGGTACAAATATAAAACACCTGGGGGGTTACCTCCCGAAATGGTGAAAGAGAAGATTCCCAAGGACATTTTAATATTCAATTGGTTTTACCACCTCAATGCCACCAATGATTCCACCCTTGCCGATCTCGGGTTTGAACAGATATACGGCAACCTGCTGCCCAGCATCAGGTACTGGGATCTGCGGAAAGAGATCCCGGGCGTGCTGGGTGGGTCACCCTCATCGTGGACCGCTACCAACGAGTTTAATTTCGGGAAAGACCTCATGGGATATTATATAGGGAGCGCCAACGTGCTGTGGTCTGAAACGCAGTTAACCCCGCGGGAGTACTTCGAAAAGGTGCAGCAGCTGATACCCGGGATCCGGAGGGATCTGGATGGCAAACGGCTCCCCAGCGAAGGGGAGGATGGGGTCACCCCGCTTCCCATAGCATCTAACTACAATAAGCCGATGGCCAGCATCGATCTGAGTACCCTGAAAAGCGGGGAGGTAACGACCTGGAATAACCGTTTCGTGATCGATGAGGTGACAAATCCCAACAGGTTTGGCATCACCACCCAGAGAGACGGGAAGGCAACTGCCATCCAAATCGGTGAGGATGTCAGCAGCTTCATCTTCCTGCATGCTTGTACCAAGAGGACGAAAAATGCCAAGGCCTATAAGATGATATACAACTTCGATGATAGTGCCGAGCTACTGGGATGGTACGAGGTCACCTACGAGGATGGTTTCGTGGAAACGGTTCCCATACGCTACGGGTGGAACATCCTCGAGTGGGATGTCAAGAAGGAGAGCAGCTTCAATGAGTGGAGGAATTATGACTATTACCAAAGTGGTTGGCAGGATCGTTATTGTTATGCCGCCGATGCCATCGACTGCTCCTCGGATATGCAGGCGAACCCCATCACCTTCTACGCCTACGAGTGGGAAAACACCCGGTATGGCATCAACATCTCCAAGGTGGAATTAAAAGGAACCGGTATAGTGGATGCCAAAGGAGAGGTCAACTCGGTTATGCTGGTCGCCTTGAGCGTTGTTAAAAAGCGAGAGGTCAAAACGTTAGACGCTGAGTAATTGTTAGAAGCGGGGCATTCGACTGAATGGTCGCGGCCCGTGAAAAAACGTGGGAGCGTTCCCTGAGCTTACATGCTTTAGGGAGCGCTCCCACGCTTTTTGGAAAGAGACAGTCGATAGGGACATTCGTTTAATTCCAATTCAAGAGCATGACTGGTAGAAATATTGGTCTTGCTCTTTTTCCTTTTTTGAAGTTTTAGCTTTTCATTGATGTTTTTCGGGATTTTCCCCCCGTTGTTCCATAAATGTCAAACAAAAGGACACGAGTACCCTGAAGAACTGTAAAATAGCCCTTCTTTAGTGTTTTTCGGGTTTTCTCAAGCCGATTGCTTCAGGCTTTTCTTCTCCATCTTCTCGATCATCTTCACGGCATCTAAGGCATTTCCCTTAGTATCTGCCGCAGCTCGTTATACAAAAGCGGCGCCGTTTCCGGGCCAAGCGAGTTCTGCTCACCGTAACAGGGGTTTTCCCCGTAGACATACGGTGCTTCCACATCCCACTGGCTCTTGGGGATGATATAGCCAATCTCGTCATTGGCCAGGCCGATACCAAAACGAAACATTCCCGGCATCAGTTCGCGCAGCGGAGGTGATTCCCGCTTCCTCTGGTACCATCTCCCGGATGTCGATGACCATCGGGTGAAACATGCCGATCACGTCTACCGCCACAAGGGCGAGACGGGTATTGCCATCATCCAGCACCATGGTACGAGCCCACAGGTCGTCATGCACACCCTGGGCAGCTACCTTGTTGTCAAATCCGGCGATCCAGTAGGTATCGAACTTCCCGTTCTCGTTCAGGTCTTCATACGTGTCTCCTTTATCGGGTTCGTAACGTGCATTGCTATCTACATCGTTCCATGGTTCCAAGTACTCCGGGGTAATGGTCACCGCTGCAAAGCCGGCCTGCATGACACCGGGCCCCTTGTTCTCTATTTTTAGGTCGATGTGATATCCCCTATGACGGTCACGCACGTTATGGTAAGCGTAAAGAGAGAGGGCGATAATCACGATGACAAGCGTTATCCCGATAGCTTTTAGTATCTTCACCGACATCATTTTTTTCAAGAAGTGAGAGCTTCACGATTTTACCGTTACTTAACTTTACATCCCGTGTAGCCATTATTCCATTATGGTTGATAACGTCCTGATTTCTTTATCGCTCAAGGCGTGCTTGTAAAGCCTGAGTTCACGCACGCGACCACTGAAGTAGTCATTAGCGCCAAACCCGATCTTGAATGGAACCTCGTTATCCAGGTTAAACTTAAGCGAATCCGGGATACTTGTTTGATTCACTATTTCCCCGTTCACGTATAACTTCAACTCTTGTTTTGTCTTTATCGCCGTGATGTGCTGCCAGCCCTCTTTGAGGCTTCCCGGCATTGCAACCGATTTCCCGGACTCGTACGAAAAGATTTTCCCTGACGGCAGCGTGCTGCAAAATACTTTCCCGTCATGTTCCGCCATCGCCCATGCCCGCCTGAATGTTACATCTGGTGTCCTGTCGAGCTGATCCAGACGGGTCCAGAGGGTATCCCCCTCGTACACGTGCACCTCTGCCAAGGGAAGCGTTCCTCCCAGCATTTGCCCGTTATACGTTATTATCGCCATCACTTCCCGCTCGTTCCCTAACCGTCCCACGTTACTCCACTGGTTGATGCCATCGAAGCGATACACCCTCCCGGTAGGCCAGGTGGACGAGTACAGGTTCCCCTCGTAAATGTTAAAATCGTAATTTTGGATGTTATCTCCTACCTGCCCGCAGTCTTCCCATTCGCCACCGTTGTAGCGGTAAACATTACCATTATCATAACTGGTCGCGTAGAGGTAGCCGTCATGAACAGCCGTGGCCACTACCCTAATGCCCGGTGGGTTGTGTAACTTTTCCCAGTTGTTGTCCCCGTCATACCGGAAGAAACCGGCCGGGGCGTACAAGGAGGTAGCATGAAGTTTCCCGTTATAGATTATCAAGCTACCGACGGCTTCTACTCCCGGTAGCTGACCGATTTCCACCCAGCGATCCGGTGCTTCAAACCGGAACACTTTCCCTCCCGGTATGGTGTTTTCCGAATCGGGGAGGGCTGATCCGCGCGTCCTGTAATGGCCTGTCGCGGCGTACAGTGTATCATTCATTACCGCGAGAGCCGTTACGCTGTTAGATTGGTCGGGGGTACCGCGATCTATCCACCGGTTTTGGCCGGCGTATGTGAAAACTTTCCCCGACTCGTTGGCACCAACTTGGCATACACCAACATAAAGTTCACCCTTGTATTCGGCCATGCTATAGCCAAGAAGCGCGTTACCCGGGCGTCCTTCATCTACCCATGGCGTGGATTGCCTGTCGTCTATGCCGAAGACGAGTTGTTTGTAGCTGGATAGACTCGTGGGGGAAGTGTTGCTTTTCAGGCTGAGGTGGAACCCTTTTCTTCTCTTCAAATCGTACTGGCTGATGATGTCGCCGGGGAAATCGTTCATGATGGCATCGGTATATACCCATACCGATATGCTGAAATCGTTTTCACCCAGTTGCAGTTGCCGGGTAGCGGGAACTTCAATCCAGGCGCTTTCACCATCGAACAGGGCTGCCGCTTTACCGTCCGGCGTCGCGAGGTTGTCAAAAGAGAGGGAACCGTGCACGTGAGCCGGTGCCTTGTTTTTAGAGTAATCCCGGGTGTCACCGGCGAGCTTCCAATACGCGGCCGGCTCGCCACCGGGTGACTGCCCCCGCTCACCCTCGCGGTTAAGGCAGGAAGAAAGAATTAAAAAAGAGAACAGGGCCATTACAAGAGAGTTGAGATAATGTTTCATTGTTTTTACTTTTAAATTGTTTTTAAATTGTGAGTCCACCCCGGAAAATCTTTTTTGCCAAAATTGGCGCAAAGCAGGGGAGCAGATTTTTAGTAGTAAGTGTAAATTTAGGGGGACGAGCAGGGATGCGTGAAGTAAACCCTCGTCTTGAGCCACCGGGGGGTGGCGTCCACATTGAAAACGATTATTCATTTATGGTTGCAAGTAGACGATACCGTACTTCTCCAGTGTCCCCTTGGGAACAGTGATGGTGTAGCGGTTGTCGCCTGTTGTTACCCATTTAACGGCTTTATGCCCTTCGCCGTCGGGCGAGGTGTAGTACGCCCTCGAGAGGGAGGTCAATGAAATATCAAAGGTGATATCTTCCTCTACCGGTGTCCAGGAGGGATTAGGAGTGGGCAGGGTATCGCCATGCTTCGCCGTTACCCCCGTTGCATTCAACAGGTGCACCATCGTCGCACCGGTTTCCAGGTCCCGGTACACCGTTACAAACACTTTGGCGGGAATGGAGATCGATCTGAACAGGGTTTCACCAATCACATCGGATAGTATCTTCTCGTTGATCGACGTGATGTCCGGATCGGGAGAAAAAGCGTACACCATCCTGTTTCCAATTGATGCGGCATACTCGTTGATCGCGTGCTTCTTTGACGCGTACACTATCCTTCCTTTGCCGTGGGTGGTAGCCACGAAATCGGTCTGGGCGGCTTCCGATAACATCTTATCGGTGAGGATACTATGAAACGCCCTGTTCGCACGCGGTTCACCATAGGGATCCAGCGTGCCCGCCTCCCCGGTCAGGAACAGGGTGCCCCCGTTGTAGACGAACCGCGCTAACAGCTCCTCTTGTTCCGCGGATATACAATCCATGCCCGGGGCAAGCATCACCCGGTATCTCGACAGGTCGAACCCGGCAGTGAGCGCGTCATCCAGTATAAAGGTGTGTGGCACGTGCCTCTCGGACAAGAACTGCCCCGTGCCCATGATCTCCCTCGGGTAATCGGCCATGTTTTTCACCGACCAATCCCGGGTAGAGCGGGAGAAGATGATGGCGACATCGGTGTAGGGGACGGATGTCCGGTTGTTCATGTTCTCGGGCCAGGAGGTATATCGGTTCAGAATCAATTCATCGGGAAAACTGCTAAACGACCAGGTTACCTGCCCGAACATGTTGTTGGTTGCCCAGCCGAAGATCGCGTAGTTCAACACGCCACCGGAATATACCAACCCGAAGATCGGCGACCCGTAGGTCTCCCGTAGGCTGTTGTACATGTTCCTGCTGGTGAAGTTGTAGCGGTAATCATCCCACACGTTCCGGCTCATGATCTCGGTACCGAGGAAATCCTTCGATTTCGCGCTCAACGGCAAATCCCCTCCCTGCCCGTATGAAGCGTAGTTCATCAGGAATCCCCCTTCGGAGTAATATTCTAAATTCGAGAAGGAGGGATTTACCTGGTGCGTTAACCGGCTTAGGTCGATTCTCCATTGGGCCACGGCGTGCTTGCGCCACTCTATCCACGATTTCCACAACTTGGAGTTCCTGTTCTTCAGCAATGGGCTAATCTCGTTATCGGGTAGGGTTAACCCCGTGACCTGGTGAAAGGCCTCCCGGCAATGGCTGCAATTGCAAAAGTTCTCGTAGTGAAAGCAGGTCTCATCGAGCATAAACCCGTCAATGTTGGTGTTTTTAATGTGTTTGGTGATATAGGGGAAGAAGTACCCGTGCTTAAAATCGGGATTCACCGGGCATAACCCCCACGTGGGGAGACCGTTGTTCTGGCCGTGCTGTAAGTAGCCGGGATTGGCGGCGAGAAAGCGAAAACCCATGTCGGCATTCCACACGATGGTCAGGTCCTGGTGATCGATGATCTTCATATCGAGCTGATGCGCTTTTTCCACGATCTCCCGGATGTTTTTTTCTACCCGATCCAAGTGGGTGGCGTAGGTGTGACGCGATAAAAAACCATTTAAAATGATGGCGCTTATCCCTCCCTCTTTAATCTGTTTCAAGCGCTTCTCTATCTTTTCGGGCGTGTTAAACTCGTTGAAGGTCCCCCAGTTGCCCGGCCCCATCGTCCCGAGGGGGCTTTTAAAGCGCCACGCCAACCCGTCTGACTGCTGGTCGGGTAAAGCCGCCTCAAGCTCGGGTAACTTTGGGATGCTGCTGATCTCTTCAACCTCTCCCGCGAGCGGCGAGTAGCTGATCGATTTCCCGTACTCGGGCGGCGTGTCGTAATAGTTGGCGAACAACACCCCCGGGCAATAGCCATCGTCCTTGAGCCAGTTGCCTCGTCTAAATTGGAAATCTTCCTCGCTGTGCATGAACAGCTGGAACCCGATAACGCTCACCGCCCAGTCACCCGTAAATTGTATGTCGGCTTTGCCATCTTCGATCCACCTGACGAAGGTCATGTTCGCAACGGTGCCTCTGTCTACCTTCACCTTTTCATACAGCACCTCACCATTCAGCGAGACGTTGAAAGGTCCTTTGTCCTCCTCCAGCGCGCTGGTACGAAGGGTCACCAGGTAGAGGCCCGGTCGCAGCCCGTAGGTCGTGAAGCTGTTTGGCTCGCTGGAGTGGCAGGATGCGTACAACGCACCGGGCAACCTGTTCCCCGATAGTTGCACCTTGTCGGGATCTGCCCAGCCGTACCCTTTTTTGGGGTTCGCATCCTCCGCGAGGGCGGTGGTAAACAGCTCCCCGGCACGCTCGTTAAAGCAGTACAACCTTTCGGGGGGTATCTCCGAAAAGTAGTGGTAGCTGGTGACCGCGTGGTGTTGCAGGTAATCCTCCTTGCTACCCTCGAAAATGGTCACCTTCGTGGTCAGGTCTCCCCCGTAATTGGTGGCGGCTGTCGAGATCGATAACTCCAGGTGCTCTCCTCGCTTGCTTAAGCTCCATTGCACCGCCATCGTGTTCATCCCTCCCACGTAGTAGGTGGGTACACCGTGGGGGTTGAAATCGAACGTTATAGGACCGTCAGCAGTATTAAAGGTAATCCAGCGCGCCCCGTTGATAATCAAGCCATCCCGGGTGTCGGCCGCGAGCGTTCCGTTTTGCCAACTGCCGTTGTACGAACGTCCCACGAAGGCATCCCACGTCGACCCCGTGAAGAGGGCTGCAGGTAACAGCAGCTTGTAGGTGATCAGGGGGGTGGGGTAGCTGACCATCAACGCGTCCTGATGGGCCTGGATGGTTAACTCCACCTTTTTCCCGTTGGGCGACAACCCCACCTCCCGCCGGTAGGGGAGCACGAAGTTCTCATGCCACACGTTGCTTATCTCCCATCCGTTTTTCTGTTCAACTTTATAGGTCTCGGCGTGTTCACCCACCTCCTTCCCCGCAATCCAGGAGAGCGAGTCGCCTAGGATTAACTTTTCGCCTTTCCAGCCAACCCGGAGATCGGGGGATGCGGCGATATGGAAGGGTGATTCCTTCTCTGAAACTATCGTGCTTGAACTTTGGCAGCCGATGACGGCTAGAAGAAGGCAAAAAAATGGAATGAGGTTTCGCATAATATATTGTATTGTAAGAGTGGACAGAGAAAGGCAATAAGGTTGGATTACAACCTTATTGCCTCACGTTTTTTAATCTGTAGAGCTTCCCGGCGTAAAGGGAGTTGATTGTTTTACAAATTACGGACTGTGGTGGTTCCACCATCGAGGAACGCGACATCCAGGGGCGTGTTGGTTTTGTAGGCTCCCCGCGTGAAGTCGGGAATGTCGATGGAGTTCGATCGGTTGGCTACCGACCATTTGCTCAGCGGGATAATCACGCTCCACGCCGCGGCATCGTACACGTCCTGATCCATGGGCAGCCCGTTTCTCAGGCAGTCAATCAAGCGCCAGGTCATTAAGAAGTCCATGCCTCCATGTCCTCCCACCTGTTTCGCCATATCGCCCACTTTCTTCACGATTTCGGGCATGTAGGTTTCAGACAGTTTTTCCACCTCCTCCTCCGGCAACCAATCATCCCCCACGGAAATACGGGCCGGGAACGGGTACTTCATGCAAGCGGCCTTGGTCCCGCTGAGCATGTGGATGCGCGAGTAGGACCTCGGGCTGGTGGTATCGTACTGCAGCATGATGGTCCTCCCCAATTCGGTGCGAATAATGGAGGTGTTCATGTTGCCGTTGTAGGAGTGGGTATCGTATTTCTTGTAGAAATCGTCGGTTTGGGCCAGCTCCGCTATCTTCTTCCCGAGCATGAAGTCGTTGGAGGAGATGGACGACATGTAGGTGAACCTGTCTCCCCGGTTGATGTTCATCGCCTGACACACGGGGCCTAAGCCGTGAGTGGGGTAGAGGTTGCCCGTGTACTTTTGGCTCTCCTCCAACCGCCACATGTTCAGGTCGCGTGTTTTGTTTTGGAGTTGCTGGTGATGGATGTAGCCGGCATCGGCGTGAATCAGCTCCCCGAAGAAGCCCTGCCTGACCATGTTCAGCGTGAGCAGCTCAAAAAAGTCGTAGCAGCAGTTCTCCATCATCATGCAATGCATACGCGTGGCCTCGGAGGTCTCCACCAGCTTCCACGCCTCATCCACCGTTTCGATGGCGGGTACTTCCACCGCCACGTGCTTCCCGCACTGCATCGCGTAAACGGATATATTGGCATGAAGTGGGCCCCGTGGCACGGCAATGCTGATTAGGTCGATGTCGGGATGTTCACACACCGCTTTCCAGGCTTCACTGCCGAGGTATACCTCCGCGGCCGGCAGTTTTTGCCTCGACAGTAGCCCTTGAATCTCATCAATCCTCTCTTGCACGATGTCGCAAATGGCCACGATCTCCACCCCTTCGAGGAAGGTCATTTGACGCAGGTTTGAATAGCCGCGCCGTCCTACCCCGATAAAGCCGACCCTTACCGTATCCAGCTTAGGGGCACGGTACCCGCACATGTTAAACGACTGTTTTTTGCTTTGCCGCCTCGCCCTTCTATCTCGTTTGCTTTGGTCTGTCGAAGGGTCTAAAGCATGCATGGGGAAAGCCTCCATGGCCATGCCCGCGCCTATACCCCCAAGGGTTACCTTTTTAATAAAATCGCGCCTGTTCTCTTTCATACGATTACTCTGTGTTTATATTTTGATATATGAAACTCGCTTTGAATCATGTCGGTTTCATACGGTTTCTATTTAAGGATCCAATAGCTGTCCAGGTTGAAATCGTGCAACCAGAAATCGCCGTTGGCATCTTGGCCGAGTAACTTATCCCCAAAGGAGTAGATGGCGGTGTACCTGTTCCACCCCCGCCCAATTTTGCTTCTGTTGGCATCAATTATGCCGTCAAGGGCTACATTGTAGTACCACAAGCTACCATCTGCATCAACCGCTAGGACGATCTTGTTCTGGTGGGTGAGGTAGATGCTGTATTGGTCAAAGCCGGTGGCCATCAGGTCACCTCCCTTGGGGTCGTTCCAGTTGCCATCGGGTTTCACCATCCATCGCTTTACCTCGCCATTCACCGCGATGGTGAAGAAGAGACCGTTGAACGACATAAACCCGGCGAAGTTGTACCCCCTACCAATTTGAGAAGCGAGCAAAGGCAGGGTGTTGCCCTCAAACCTGTAGGTGCTCACGTAGTTACTTCGCTGCTTGTCCACCACGATAAGCATATCGGTAGAACTGCTGTACATAAAGCCGTACATGTTCCAAGTACCCTCCATGGTGCTGGTGTGTGCCAGTTGGTTGCTCGCGTTGAGCGTGTAGACGAGCAGCTTGTGCGATGGGTCTTTTTGAAGCAAACTTTCGCCGCGGGTAAAAAACATGCTGCCCGCGACATTGCTGAGCGAGAGCACCTTTTTACCCGTCGCGAAGGTGACCGACGGGGCTTCGTAGGTAATCTTTTTATAGATCGTGTCTACTCCCCCGGCAGGGAAGAAGACCGTTACGATGTCAAAGCTGGAGCCTATGGCCAAATCAGCTATGGAAACATCCGTCACGTTGTTCTCGATTCTCGTCTCTATCTCTCTCTCCTCTTCGTTCACGTATTTGATCTTCGAGTAGACGATCTCATCACCACCTGTGACCGCGGTCAACTTGAATTTGAGTAGGGGAGGGTCATACGATTGGGCGGTTATTTGACGCTCACGCAGTGTTTCCAGGAACTCCTCTCCCCATGCTCTCCCCTGAGCGGCGGAGAGCAGCGATGTCTCACCCTCGCTGTTGCTGTTGCGAAACTCGAAAACGTAGGTGTCTTCCGCCAGGTTTTCCACGAAAATGGAGTCTTTTTGCACCCCCGTGGTCTTCCTGACGAAAGGTATCACGATGGAGTCACTTTGCATGTTCCAGTAGATAGTCGTGGTCTCTATCCTGGGATCGGCAGGCATATACCAAGTTAGTTTCACGCGGTTCAGCCCGGGGATAACCTCGATGGAGTCTGCTTTTCCCAAGTAGACCCTTTTGCCTTTCTCCACGTACTCCTGCTGTATGTCATTCATGCCATCGCAGCCGATGAGCATAAACATGGCAGATAGTAAGCCAATTATTATGATTGGAAATCTATTCATAACCTTTATATTGTTTTCGTTAGTATGATACTCTTAGCTTGATATTACTCTTGTGGTACCGTGTCGTCGCCAAAGAAACTCCATTCACCCACCATCAGCTGGTAAGGGGGTGATGCAAACGCTGTCCTGCGGATAAAGATGCGGATATACCGCACGGGAGCCACATCGATGGAGATGTCGAAATGATGTCCGTCGAAGCCCCGTTGTAATATCTCGGATCTTGATGCCCCCTGCAGGTCGATACGCTCGGGTTCAAACCACCCGATATAGGTCCAGTCGTCTTTAAAGGTGTGTTCGGGAATCACCGTGCCTTCCGGTGCCGAGAAGTCGTCTAACCAATATTCGGGAATGGCCAACTTTTGAGGATCCAGCTTCGTGGTACCCCACATCTCAAACTCTAGCGGGTTGTGACTGGCAAAGGTGTGCACCCTGTTGGGCACCATGCGTGGCCACATGATCATCCGGCTGAGCTTTACCACCTTCTTTAAATCGATGGTAAAGGAGGTTCCGTAATCACCGGCCTCCGAGATATAAGCATCGTTGCTCGGCCCGATGATGCCGTTCCACATTTTACTCAGATCATACGCCTCCCCGTACAGTGAGGTCTTGTTGTCGTGGGGGATTACCTGACGCATATCGCCGAAGGGCTTGGCAATCTCCGTTTCATAGAATGGCGTTGTTTCGTAATAGATGGTGTCAGAGATGTTACCCCACTTATCTTCTATAGAGAGGGCGAATTGCGTGAGCGTATCCTTATAACCCCTAAAGGCACGTAGGTCGGTTGGGAGTTGCGAATAGTACACCTCTTCCGTTTCCAATTTCCCCTCTTTTTCGACCATCAAGCGGAGTCCCAGCGTGGTTTGGGTGATATTTTCCCAGGAAACGTTGATACCCCCGAAAGCTGTGGCCAGGTCTATCGACTTGTAGGCTAGGCTGATGGGTGACTCCAGGGGGGTGAACTCGATGTGAAGCGGTTCAGACCTTTGCTCCTGCTCATTCACCTTGTAGAGCGCGGCCTTTACCGGTTGGGTGGTGTTAAAGCCTTCAATAGTCAACAGGTTGTTGTAGACCGATGACTTCTCCGTGAAGATCTTCCCGTTCCTCTCGTATTCTGCCATGATGTACAGGATACCCTTGTCTTTCGGAATCGCGTAATCGATGATGGCTCCTCCCGGGATGGCCGTCACGTGGTACTTTTCCAAAGCCGCCGACTGCCAGGGTGCAGGGCCTTCCTCCTTACACGCGACGAGCAGGGTGAACAGCAGCAAGATGTATGTGAAACTATATTTTTTCATACGATTATTTTATTTTTTAATAACTGGTTAAACATGGGTTACCATCCATAAGACTGCACTAAGTTAGTGTTTATCCTTAAATCGGAGATACTTAATGGCCATAAATATTCCTTCGTGGAAAACACCCGTTTAGGTTCGTCTACTTTAATAAATTGATAATAGTCTTCGGGCGCCGTGCCTTTCGTGTTCCATACCATGCGCGGCTTGCTCCACACCTGGTCGGCAATTTTCCAACGTCGGATATCCCAGAACTGCTGCCCCTCGAACGAGAGCTCAATCAAGCGCTCCTTACGGATAATCTCCCGCATGCCCCGTTTATCTTTGGGGCGATCGGGATAGGCAGAGTGATCTGCCCACGCCTCTACTACCCCTTTTAAATCGGTGATACTTCTCACCTGGTCAATCCAGTGGTACACCTCTTCATCGGGTTGATTTTTCACTTCGTTCAAAGCTTCGCTGTAGAGCAAGTAGAGATCGGCCAATCGCAACAGCGGGAAGCGGTAGTCATACCCGTTAAACGGGTAATTTTCACCTTGACTGGCCGATGTCTCGAACGCCACCAGCTTCTTCACGCTGTAACTCGGCTTCCCTAATCCTAGCTCCCCGTTTCTGAGACGTAGGTAAGGGGTAAAGGTGGCCCCGTTGTCCGTGGTGCTCGTGGCGATTTCAAAAAAGCCGCGGTCAACACCCAGGTTGGCGTAAAAGCGGGGTTCCCGGTTAAAGTGTAGGTTGATGGTTGTCTGTCCCGTGGCGATATACCACTCGTGTTTATCGGCCAACGTGGCGGTACGTAGCTGATAACGCTCCGGGTAGTTCCAATCTTTATCTTCGTTAATGGGGACGCCGTTGTCCGAGTAAAACAGTTCTGCCATCTCGGTAGCAGCAAAGGAGTAGCAAACGGTGGTGTTGAAGTCCGTCGTGTACATGATGGGAAACACGATGCGCTGGAAATTGCCCAAGGAAGCGTAGAAAGCCGAGGTGCCTCCCTTCCCGTTGGCCATGGCGTCCATGCTCGACCAGACGATACCCTTGTTCCACCTTTCGGTAATGGCCTTCCTGACGCTCATGGTACGCACCAGGGTGTCATTCATCGCGTACGCTTTCTGGGTCAGAAGCGGGTTAAACCGGTAGAGTTCATAGCCCGCCAAATGACAGGTGTCGATGGCATTCTTCAGGGCCGTGGCGGCTCTTTCCCACTTCTTCACGTCGTAGGTGGGTGAAACCAGGTTTTTCCCCCTCGAGTCTATCCATTTGGCGTAGTCGGGGTTGCCGTTAAATAGCGGGCTGGCCGCCCAAACGAGTGCTTTGGCCTTTATCCCCAGGGCAATGGGTTGGGTGATTCGGCCATCTTCTTGCAAGGGGTTCGGTATGTCCAGCGGGAGATCCGGCATAGCTTCATCAATCAGCTGCACGATGTACTCCACGCACTCATCGATTGGCTCCCTGAAAACCCTAACCTCATCCGGCGACGCGGATAGCGGCAGGTTCTCTTTAATCAGCGGTATGGGACCGTATAGTTGCATCAGGAAAAAGTGGTAATAGGCCTTCAGGAATTTCACTTCCGCGATCCACCTGGCCCTTTCAAATTCATCGATGTCTTTTGGGATATGCGCGTTTTCCAAAAAGATGTTGCAATGCCTGATTGCCTCAAACATGGGCTTGCCGCCCATTTTGCCTGCCCAGTAGTTTAGTAGCGGGTTGTTGGTGTTTTGGTACCCGTTGGCGATTTGGGGAGCCGGGGTGTTCTCCAGCCGGCTGTCGATAGCCCAGAGTTCGCTCCTGTTCCCAAAGTGGGCCGGGTAGTAGAACGGGTCTGTAATATCAGGCAGGTACGCGTAGCAGGAAAAGAGGAACTTTTCCATCACCGAGCGGTTGGAAAACGCGTGATCAAGCACGGGGGTGTCATCCGGGACGACATCCAGGAAATCTGAACAACTCGCGATGCCTAAAAAGATAAAGGGGAGTGCTATTTTTATTATTTTCTTCATATCAGTAATGTTCAAAAAGTTAGATTAACACCAATGTTTATTACCCGTTGAACCGGGTAGCCTAAACCATTACCGGCCATCTCCGGATCCCACATTTTAAACTTCGACCAGACGAACAGGTTATTACCGCTGGCGTAAATACGGAACATATTCATGTTCATCTTGCGTGTCAGCTTGGCGGGTAGCGTGTACCCGATCTCCGCGGTTTTAAACCGCAGGAAGGCACCGTCCCTCAACCAGTGTGTGCTGAGCTGGTTGTTGTTTTGGATGTTGTTTTCAGAGAGCCTGGGCCAAAACGCGCGCAGGTTCCTGTTGGTTTCAGACCAATGGTCATCGGCAATGTACTGCAACAGCGCCCTTTGTCCTTTGTTAATAAACGGTGTGATTAGGTCGGGTCGGATGAAAAACGAGGATCTTGCCGAACCCTGGAAGAAACAGGAGAGGTCAACGTTGCCAAAGCCAAACGAGAAGCCCGTCCCGTAAATAATCTCGGGAACCGTGGGGAACCCTATAGGCACCTGATCTTCTATGTTGATCTGGCCATCCCCGTTAATGTCCAGGTATTTAATGTCTCCCGCGGCATAGGGGCCAAACGACTGTTTAGGCGAGTTGTTCACATCCTCCTCGTCAATGAAAAACCTATCGGCGATTAAACCGTAAGGTTGGTTTAGCTTTCTGCCTATATACGATCTCCAGGGGGTATCGGTATAGTCCGGCTCTTCAAACTGCACGTACTTGCTTGTCGCGTAGGTGAAGTTCCCGTTCACGACCAACCACATGTCGTTTCTAAACTGTTTTTGATATTTCAGTTCCACCTCGGCCCCATGACCTTGGGCAATTCCCACGTTCGCCTGTGGGATGGTCACCAGCCCCATGGTGTTGGGGATGTCGTAACGGGTCTGCAATATGTTTTCGCGGGTTTCGCGGAAGTAGTCTGCCAGTATGGTTAAATCACCAAATAGGCCAAGCTCGATGCCGAGGTTGGTTTTCTTGGCTATTTCCCATGTAATCAGGTCGTTGGCGTACCTGTTAATGGCAATCCCTGTTCTGCTGTAGTTCCTGTCCGTTCCAAAAACGTAACCCCTTCCATCCATATCTATTTGCGACATGTAGAAAAAGCGGTCTTCGCGGGAACCTATCTGGTCGTTCCCCACCAACCCGTAGGTGGCTTTCAACTTTAGGTTGGATATCACGTCAGAAACACCGCTCATGAAGTTTTCGTTGCTTACCAGCCATCCTGCCCCAACAGAGGGGAAGAAGCCGAAACGGTGGTTTTTTGAAAAACGCTCGGAACCGTTATACCCGAAGTTGAACTCCAGGAAGTAACGAGAGTCGTACCCGTAAGCAAACCTACCGGCAGACGAGATGTTCCTCAACGGCAGCGACTCCTGCAGGGTGCTTACGCCGTAGGTGTTGACCTCGTGTCTTAATGAGCCAACCAGCACGGCGTTAATATCGTGCAGGTCATTGAAGGTTCTGTTGTACCCCACGCGCATCTCGCCATACATGGTGGAGATGATGTTCTTGCCGCCATCTTCAAAATCCAGGTACTCGGTTCCGGTGTCAGGGTTGAAATTCATTAGCCGGTATGATCCGTCTGTTGTTGCCAGCGGGGCGTAATAGTAGGGGCGATAGCGACGGCGCATATCATAATAGGAGTCGCGCTTTACGTTGTATGTCCCCTTCGCGAAGAGTCCTTTCACGATTTTGTCGAAATTGTGTTGCAGTTCCAGTTGCAGCAGCATCATCGATGAGCTGGAGTCCTTGTAGCCGCTGATTACCTGAGCCAGGGGGTTCACGTATACACCGGCCTGTTCGGATGCCCCAAATAGAATATGCTTCACCTCCCGGTGGGCTTCATCGGCCGGGTAGTAGGGGAGAAACCTTACGGGCGAGGCATTGCGCGCCATGGAGAATACCTGCGCTCCACCCTGGATGGGGCCGGTGGTGTTGTCGAACGAGCCATATGCCCTTACAACCGCCTCGGTGTTGGGTGTTAAGTTGATGGTCACGTTTGAACGGACCTGCAGGCGGTTGATGTTAATGTTATTGTTAAACTGATTCTCGGCGCTCTCCTTCAAGATGCCGGTGTCGTGTTGGTAGTTGGCTGCCAGGTAGTACTGCACGGCTTTTCCCCCGCCGGTCATGTTCATGTTGACCCGTTGGTTAAAGGTGCGCTCTTTAATCAGGTAGTCGTACCAGTTCACGGAGGGGTACATGATCGGGTCCAACCCAAGGGCGGTACCCCGTATTTTAGCCAACGAGTAGGGCAGCTCCACATCGGCCCTTCTCGTTCTTACCGCCTCGTTGTGGAGGGTCATGTAGGTGATGGGGTCGGCCAGTTCAACCAGTTCCGAGTTGGCCGATGAAGAGACCTCTGCCCTGATATTGATGGCCAACTTATCGTCTTTACCCTCTTTGGTGGTTACCAGGATCACCCCGTTTGCCCCCCTGGCACCGTATAACGCGGCGGCACTCGCGTCTTTCATGATGGAGAACGATTCGATGTCGTCCACGTTTAATCGGGCCAGCTCCGTGGTGCTCATCTCGATGCCGTCAATCAGGATTAACGGGTCGCGTTTACCACTCGCGCTAAAGGTGGTGATGCCGCGGATAAAAAACTCCGCGTTATCTAACCCCGGCTCTCCCGAACGCTGGTAGGCGATGATGCCGGCCATCCTGCCGGCAAAGGCCGTGGTGACGTTACTTGAAGGCACCCTGAGCTCTTTAGGCGAAATGGTGGTGATGGAGCTGATAACGCTCTCCTTTTTCTGTTTACCGAACGCCACCACCTGCAGTTCGTCTAACGCCTGTATGTCCTCTTCCAGCACGATGGCCATCTTGTCAACGTTTCCCGCGACCAGTTCTTGGGTGATAAAGCCGACGTACGAGAAGACCAGCACGTCGTTCGCGTTGCAACTGATGGAGTAGGCACCGTTTTCATCGGTGGCGACGCCTACGCCAGGCCGCTCCTTTAGTGTAACGGTAACACCAATCAGCGCGAAACCGTTTTTATCCACCACCCTTCCGGTGATGGTTCGGTTTTGCTGGACTGCATTTTTTTCACCGCTCTTCATCGCGTGATGTTCATCCGATGTGCGGTTTACGGGAAACAGCAGACCGGGCGTTACGAAAAACAAAAATGCAGCCAGGCCTACCTTTAATAGGCGTTGGCTTGCATTGGATTTAACCCTTTCTCTCATAGACAATTAAATATTTATTACGAGTAAATTAAAGTGTTGACTTCACAAAATGCACCCTTATTAAACGTAAAACAAGCAAAATAAATATGAAGGGGTGCGCTTTTTACCGAAAACCATTGCTCAAAAAACGCAAATGACGAAATAAAAACATTGTAAAAGGCGATAATTTTATAAAAAATCAGTACCTTTGTTGAAGGTGATTATTGAGTACCATGTGTGCGTACGGTGTATGTGTGCGCTCATGGTTAGAGTATCTACTTACCTACATCTAAAGCTATAAAAACTAGGACCATGAGATCTAAATGTATACTGTTGATTAGCTTGGCGTTGATGCTCGTGCGGTGTGGCAGTAACGGGGAGCAACCCGATGTCGATGTCAAGTATATCACCAGCATTGATGTGCTCTCTCACCAGGTGCACAACGTGAAGGTCGACAATTTTCAACGAACGATCGAGCTGCTGTTTGAACGGGGGGAGGATCTTTCGAGGGTGGAGCTGAAGCTTACCTTGGCCGATGGTGTTGATATGGTAGCCCCTCAAACGGCGACCGCCACCTACGACCTGACCGACGTGGCCGAAATTCGGCTTAAAAAGGGCAATGATGTCGTCACCTTTAAAATTCACGTGCGCTTTAAAGCGGGCTCGCTGGATATTTCCGCCTCCCATTGGGAGAAGAAAGGGGGTTTCGGTCCCCTGCCGGACTATATCACGGTCTATAGCTACAAGAAAGATATTTCGGGCAAGCTCACCCGGGCATTTATTGCCGTGGCCGAAGTAGGGAAGGGCAGGGGGAGGTTCAAGGTGTTGGGTGAGAAGAGCGGGGTGGCCACGCTTACCCAATTTTATACCAAAAACGCTAGTCCGTCGGTTATCATTAACGGCGGCTATTTTTGGAACGGCACCTCCCTCAACCTGTTGATAAAAAACGGGGTTACCGTTTCAACCTCGGAGCCGATGGTAAACAGGGATTATAACGGGCAAGCGACTCCCTACTACCCCACGCAGGGCGCGTTCGGGATGGAGGGAGATGGCTCTTTCTCGGCCCAATGGGTCTACCACGTGGACGGCACGCTTTACGCCTACCCGCGACCGTCACCCAACGTGGCGGGAGAGAAGCCGCAGCCGCGACCCTCTTCCACCTTTCCCGCCGGCGCGAAGGTGTGGAGCCCCACCGAAGCGATAGGTGCTGGTCCGTTGCTGATTAAAAACGGCGGGTATGAAAACTTGTGGGAGAACGAGCTGTTTGACGTGACAAGCGGTGTGGGACCCAATTACAACCACCCGCGTACCGCGGTGGGCTATCACCCTAACGGCTACGTGATCTTTTTCGTCTGCGAGGGGAGGAACAAGACGCCCAACACGCCCGGGATGACGCTGAAAAACGTGGCCGACATCCTGTTGGGGCTGGGCTGCACCGAAGCGATCAACCTGGATGGTGGGGGTTCATCCTGTATGCTGGTGAACGGTGTTGAAACCATCATCCCGAGCGATGCAAACGGCCAGCGTACCGTCACCTCCGCCTTGGCGATATATTAGCAACTAAAGCATGCGAAAGTTGGATTAGTGATGAAATGATAAGAAAAGGGAGTTGCATCGTTCTGCTATGCATCATGTTCGCTCAGGCTACCGCGCAAGACCACAAAAGCGAGGCGTGGAACGCGATACAACCCTATTTCACGCCTCCCCCGGAGTTTCAGGGCCTCTACGGTGATTACCGCTCACCCCGGCTCTTTTACAATGGTGACTCTGTGCGAACCGCGGAAGATTGGGACAGGCGGGCAGGAGAGATCCGTGCCAAGTGGATGGAGATGATGGGAGAGTGGCCCCCCATCCTGACCGATCAAACCTTTGAAATCGTCGAAACGGAAAAACGGGAGGATTTCATACGGCATTTGGTAAGGTTTTACTGGACCCCCAACGAGCAGACGGAAGGATACCTGTTGATACCCGATGGCGAAGGTGAAAAACCCGCGGTAATCACCCTCTATTATGAACCTGAAACGGCGATAGGTAAAGGCAAAGCGGATAGAGATTTCGCGTACCAACTCACCCAACGGGGATTTATAACCCTTTCGCTGGGAACGACAAAAACAACGCGAGACAAAACATACTCCCTCTATTACCCCAATATAGAGGATGCGG
>DUPB01000103.1 GCA_012838585.1 Bacteroidales bacterium | reverse complement strand
CCCTCGATAAGCACGGGATTGTCCCGGTTATATCCTCTGGCAACCCAGACACCATCTGTTACTTTTAACACCGCGGGTGGAAAGAACTCCTTATACTTGTCCAGGAGCGTTGGATGGACGGGTACTGCCTCCGGCTCATATGGATTCGGCACTGCTACAGATTCTTGTGCCGCTACGTTACCAGCTATCCCGACCAGAGCCAGGATGATCACGAGGGCAAAATGTTGGAATTTCGTTTTCATTTTTCCTTCTCTTTTTAATTTAAAAGGTTCTAGTTAACTTTAGAGGATGTTTCCTCAGATTTTTCAGCAATATTACTGTGTCTTGGGCTAGAATAAAAGGTAACCGGTGGTCTATTTTGTACTAATAACAAAATAGACCAGTTAACTTGTCGTTTTCCGACCTCTCATACAACCATCAAACCATGGTGCTTCTATATCAATGTGCTTTGGTAAATCAATATTCTCACTTACCGTTTACACTATCGCCCACCCACGAAATGGCTTGAGAAAGAAGTTGTGAGAAAACCGGGTTTTCCCATGCCTGCTTATCGTGTCCCAGCGTTAACGTGACCACTTTTGCATTGGCATAATGGTTAGTCCAGCCCACCAAAGGGGCGCTTGCCGGTTCATCGGTAGCCAACAGAGGATGAACGCTTTCAAGGATCTCCGTTCCGCCGTACGCTTCATCCACTATTTGGAAATCGCTTATCCTTTTTGTAACCGGATGCTTACTGTCCATCACCTTAACATTCAGGACAAGATCGTGTTTATACGTTGATGGTGGCTGTTCTTCTCCATCTTTTTGCCAGGGAAAGTGATGATAACGCCCCCCTACAATATTCGTGTATTCCGGCCAAAAATCATAACTACAGAAAGCATGATGAAGCACAACAAGCCCTGTCCCTTTTTCGAGCATGGCAACAAAATCCTTTTTCGCGTCTTCGGGTATTTCAGAAGGCATATCATACAGCAAAACCGCATCATAACCCTCAATTTTCCCCGGTTTCAGATACTGGTACGCGTCAGGATGTTCAGCCACTTCGTAGGTTATACCCGGCAGTTTATCCATCATCGCGTAGAAAGGTCCTTCATCAAAACCGTGTCCGCCAACAATCAGGAGCACATTCATCTCCTTCTGCTGTCCCTCCTTCTGCTGTCCACATGACGACAACAATCCCATACCGCAGCACAGGAAAAAAATGATCAATCTTTCTTTATTGTACTTTCTTAACAGCTCAAGCGCTTTTTCTCTTTCCATTGGTTATATGTTTAAATTGTTGGTATTTATGTTTTCTCCATTATTACCGTGTCAGCAGACTTGTAGAGAACACTAAAAATAGATGGCTCAAGGGTATGTACTGTCTCTCAACAGGTATGTTGGACTGTTTCTCATGCTACAATGTTTGATAGATCTGTTTCTATCTTTTGCCAATTTTGATTTAAGTTAATAGACATAACCCTTATTTTATGGTTTTTGTATTTATATGAGTACATAAAATCATCTCGGATTGAAGGATAAAGTAATATCCCTTCACAGTTTCGTGTAATTTCAGAATCAGTCACTTGATTATTTAAATATGAGAAAAGCTGATATAAATTACTCGAATTGATTTTTTGTTTATCGTATCTGGTTTGGAATGCCTCTTTGTAATATTTTGTATCAATAATTATTTTTCGATTTTCGCTTCGCAAAGTTATATCAGTACGCATTATAGGTAGCATTTCTATATCCTCAACGTTATCTGATTCAAACTGCCATTCAATATAAT
>DUPB01000102.1 GCA_012838585.1 Bacteroidales bacterium | reverse complement strand
TGGAAACCGAGCCGATATGGTTGGTGGTGAGTACCGCGCGATGTCCCTCTTCGTGGGTTAACGGTATGGTGATCAAGCTCATTCCCACCTGTATCAACGCGCTCACCCTGGGCGAAACAGCCCTATTTAGTTCGTTTACAGATAACCGATACAGACTCAGGTAGTTCTGGTTGAACTGCTTCATCGTAAACAGGCTTGGCGGGGAGTCTTTGACGATGAAAGGGTACTCTTTAATATGCAAGAGTGAATCAGAATAACTGCTCCTGTTTTGTCCCACCGCGTAACACACGAGCAGGATAAATATCGACAAACATGTTATCGTTCTTCGAATCATCATGGACATAATTGGGTTTTACTAGAAGTACTGCTTCAATTGGATTATTCTGGCGTTAAAGCTACTACTTTTTTACGTAGTGACGCTCATTTTCTACGTGAAAGTGTCACGTCCGTAGGGAGTAACGGCAATGAAAAAAACAGACGGGTTTATTTGCTCATATTGCTACATTTCTGTATCTTGGTGCTGTAATTTACAGATCATGAAATCAAGAACCACCAAACATCGTCAAGAGGTCTCTTCAAGAAATCCGATTGAACGTTCCAAGCAGAGCAAGAACAAGAGGGGCGTCATATGGTCGCTCGTCCTGGTTTTCTTATTGCTTTTGCTCTTGGTTGTACTCTATTTCTTCTTCAATTAGAAGTGGGACAATTTGATTATTCAGTGCAATTGACTACATTTGCACAGGGGATTTATTGCATATTTTTATAATCCAACGAAACCGCAGGATTAATACAGGCTATTCCTCGCCACGGTATACTCCAAGTGAAACATATAAACTCAAAATAATAAAACGACTATGTCTACTACGGTAAAACTCTATTCATTGCCGCTGAGTAACGTGAAAACGTTCCTGTTCGCGTTCCTCTTCATATTGGGGAACATCCTGTTTCCGCAGCTGGCACACTTGATGCCACAGGGAGGTTTGATTTTCCTTCCCATCTACTTTTTCACGCTGATTGGCGCGTACAAGTACGGCATCCACGTGGGGTTGCTGACCGCTGTTCTTTCGCCGTTGGTGAACCACCTCCTTTTCGGGATGCCCCCCGCGGCCGCCCTGCCGGCCATCCTGGTCAAGTCGATTATCCTGGCCATCGCGGCAGCCTGGGTCGCTCAACGCTTCAAGCGTGTCTCCCTGCTGGCTATTCTGCTGGCCATCCTCGCGTACCAAGTAATTGGTACCGGTATCGAGTGGGCCATGACCCAAAACCTGGCCATTGCCCTGCAAGATTTCCGCCTCGGGCTCCCGGGTATGCTGATTCAGCTGGTAGGTGGTTACTTCCTGCTCAAGGCGTTAGCCAAAGTGTAGCGGGATGAACCACAAGAACTTCGAGGAGGTCATCCAACGGTTTCGGGAAATCGATATCCCCGAAACGTTCGATATGATCGTGGCCATCGCGAATGGCGGTATCGTTCCGGCCGGTATCCTTGCCCAGCGCTTCGGACTGGAAGTGCACCTGCTAAAGATCAACTGGCGCGACACGAAGCAACAGCCTAAGTACGATAACCCAAAACTCCTGGCACCCATCGACTTCGAGTACCGGGGCCGGTCGATTCTCCTAGTAGAAGACCGTGTGAAAAGTGGAACAACGCTAAAGTACGCTATGGAGTTATTGAAGGAAGCGAAGTCAATTAAAACGTTCGCGGTGAACGGGAAAGCGGACTACTCGTTGTACGACGAAGCCTGCTTCATTTTCCCGTGGATCGTGTAAACGGTTTCACAAGTTCGTTTTACCTTGTCCAACTTCGGGCTTTAAACACCCGTGCATTGTATGACAGGGTACTCCAAACATTTAACAACACCATACAATTGAGAATATGGACAGACGAAAATTTCTGCGGGCTGTGGCCCTGAGCGGGGCCGCGCTCACCACGATAAAGGAGGTGGATGCGATGAGCATTCTCTCGCAGTCGTTCGAGGCCACTGACGGAGCTTCTAAATACGATCTGGTGGCAGTCCTGGGCGGTGAGCCGGAAGTGATGTTTCGCAAGGCGATCAGCGAGATGGGTGGCATGAGTAACTTCATCAACAGGGGCGATAAGGTGTGCGTGAAACCCAATATCGGCTGGGATCAACCGGTAGAGATGGGTGCCAATACTAACCCGAAGTTGGTAGCCGAGATTATCAAACAGTGCTTCGATGCGGGGGCGTCGGAAGTGACCGTGTTCGATCATAGCTGCGATGACTGGCGCAAGACGTACGCCAACAGCGGGATCGAAGAGGCGGCCAAGGCAGCTGGCGCCAAGGTAGTACCGGCCCACCAAGAGTCATACTACAAGAGCGTCTCGATACCCAATGGGAAGAACCTGAAAGAAGCCAAGATCCATCAGGCCATCGTGGATAGCGACAAATGGATTAACGTACCCATCCTCAAGAACCACGGCGGTGCACAACTCACCATCTCCATGAAGAACTACATGGGTATTGTATGGGACAGGGGCTTCTTCCACGCCAACGACCTTCAGCAATGTATTGCCGATGTATGCACCTACGACAAGCGACCGGTGCTGAACGTGGTTGACGCATACCGATTAATGAAGACCAGCGGGCCAAGGGGACGTTCCCTATCTGACGTGGTGCTCTCTAAAGGACTGTTTATCTCACAGGATATCGTGGCCGTGGACACGGCAGCCACCAACTTCTTCAACCAAGCCCGCGAGATGCCTCTCGAGAACGTTACGCATATTGGCAAAGCAGAGGAGCTGGGGTTAGGTACCACCAACTTGGAGAAGCTGAGGATTGGAAGGTTACGGGTATAGAAACATTCCGCCATGCTGAAGAAGATTCGCGTTGCCCTATCCATACTCCTCTTCACCCTGATCACGCTCTACTTCCTTGACTTCAGGGGGGGCCTGCCCGATTGGCTTCAATGGTTCACCGAAATTCAGTTCATGCCTGCCCTATTGGCCTTGAATGTAGGCGTGCTGGTCGCGTTGCTGCTTTTGACCCTCCTGTTTGGCAGGGTCTATTGCTCCTCCATCTGCCCCATGGGGATTTACCAAGACATGGTAGCCTGGCTGTCCAGACGTGTAAACAAGAAGAAGCGGTACCGTTACAGCAAAGCGAAAAACGGGTTGCGGATCATCGTGCTGGCATCCACCGTGGTGGCCTTCATTTTCGGGTTTACCCTCCTCGTGGGACTGCTTGACCCCTACGGAGCCTACGGAAGGATGGTCACCCACCTGCTCCGACCCGCTTACCTGGCGGGCAACAACCTCTTGGCATCTATCTTCTCCTCGTTCAACAACTTCACCTTTTACAAGGTAAATATCTACATCGTGAGCGTCTCCTCGCTCGTGATCGCCCTGATCACCCTCCTGGGAATCGGCTACATGGCCTGGCGAGGCGGCCGGAACTACTGCAATACCGTTTGTCCCGTCGGGACGATCCTCGGCTTCCTAAGCCGCTACTCCCTCTTTAAAGTCAAGATTGACGAGACAAAATGCAACGCGTGTGGTCTATGTGCCATGAAGTGCAAGGCCTCCTGCATCGATGCGAAAAACAAACGGGTCGACTACAGCCGCTGCGTCACCTGCTTTAACTGCCTGGAAAGCTGCCATCGCGATGCGATGAAATATAAACCGGTCACCCCGTGGAAGAGATACGAACCCCAAAAAGCAAACGCCTTAAACGAAAAAACTGCAATTAACAACACCAAGAAACCGCTGGATTTGTTAGCCAACCCTGCTGCAGGTCAACCAAAAATCGTTAATGACAAAAAGTCCACGGGCAACTTGGACGCTTCAAAGCGCCGCTTCTTAACCGCTCTGCTGGTCATCTCTTTACCCGCGAAAGAGTTCGTAGCGAAAATAGGGTCGGAAACGCGCTTGTCCAGACGGGCGTTCAAACGGCAAACGCCCATCGCGCCGCCCGGGGTACCCTCCATCGACCACCTGCTTCAAAAATGCATCTCCTGCCACCTCTGCGTAAGCAAGTGTCCCTCCCGGGTAATTAAACCGGCCTTGCTGGAATACGGGCTGGGAGGGATGATGCAGCCCAGGCTCTACTTCGACCGCGGTTTTTGCAATTACGACTGCACGGTATGCGGCGATGTCTGCCCCACAGGGGCCATCCTCCCCCTCACCAAGGAGGAGAAGAACCATACCCAGGCGGGACAAGTGCAGCTGATCTTAGAAAACTGCATCGTCTATAACGATGAGACCAGCTGCGGGGCCTGCTCCGAGCACTGTCCCACCCAAGCGGTACGGATGGTACCATACAAAGGGGCACTGACCATCCCGGAAATCAACCCGGAGATTTGCGTGGGATGCGGAGGTTGCGAGTACGTCTGCCCCGCTATCCCCTATAAAGCCATCTACGTGGAAGGAGTGACTACGCAACGGCGCATCACAATTGAACATGAAGAGGTAGATGAAATTCAGGTTGACGATTTCGGGTTTTGAACGCGTGAGGAATGTTCCGAATGTCTCCCCTAAAGGAGATTAACTTGTCTATCACGAATGTATGAACCTGATATCTTTAAAACAGTCATGACACACCCTAAAGTAATCGCATGAACTATACAGTCAAACGGCTGGAAACGGAGTTGGGAATGATGATCGCCGCGGCGACCGAAAAGGGAATCTGCCTACTGGAGTTTGCCGACTGCCCGCGATTGAGCAGGAAGTTGCAATCGCTGGAGGTAGCTTTCAATACCCCGATCGACCTGGACAACAGTCCCATATCAGGTGTACCTGAAAAGCAATCCGATAGCGCAACAACCCACAACGCATCTTGTAACCTCCATTTGAACTCCCTTGAAAAACAGTTGGCAGAGTATTTCAAGGGGAAAAGGAGGGATTTCGACATCCCCCTGGACCTGGTCGGCACGGAGTTTCAAAAAAAGGTATGGTTAAGCCTGTTGCAGGTACCGTACGGCCATACCATCAGCTACGCGGAGCAAGCCAAGCTGATTGGAAGACCAGCGGCTGTCCGGGCGGTAGCCAACGCCAACGGGCAAAACAGGGTTGCCATTATCCTACCCTGCCACCGCGTAATCGGTTCCGATGGCACCCTTACCGGCTATGGGGGCGGGTTATGGAGAAAGGAAAAGCTATTGGAACTTGAGAAGCGGCACCTTTGTCCATTGATGGATGGTTAGTCTACTTTTTGACAGGCATTATTGAAGCCTGCACTATAAATCCCGCTTCTTGGGGTACCCGAACCCGCCAACGGTGAGCGTTATGGTATGCATGTTACCCCTCTGCAACTGATGACGTTCACCCAAATTGGGGATGTAGTAGGTATACCGCAGCCCCACGTACCCACCCCCGTAACGGGAAAGGTCTATCTCCCTGTTCCAGGCGTTCACTTTAATGTCCAGACCAAGGAGGTAATTAAAGGACGACAGCTCTTTGAACTCCTCCAACTCGGGATACTCATCTTTCACCTGCTCGAACGAGGGGCCTATCCCCATCCCACCGATGCCTGCGACGGGAGAGATCAACACGTTCCTGCTTTGGAATACCGGGTAGTGAAACGCGAGGTCTGCCCCTATCACGTACCCGTTCACATCCTTTGGCCAAGTGATATCCCTACGGGTAATCTCCTGCAACGTTTTGGTGCCGGAAAAATTGATGCGCGTAGACACGGTGAACTTCTTGTACGAGATATCGAATGCAAACCCACCCATCACCCGGTTGGTGAAGTGGTTACTCAATCCACCGGTAAACTGGTTGTAGCCAAGGAATAATTCACTCCCCATCCCCCAGTCGGAAGGACGAAACCGGTAACGGATGTACCGCCGCGTGTAGTTGCCGTAACGGCTATCCGGGTAGACATCCAGGAAAGCGGTCGCCTTAGCGTTCAGCTCCTCCATCTCTTTTTCGTCATCTACCCTATCGGGCGTGAACAGAAGCGCGTAAAGCAACAATTTGAGGAACTCCTTCTCCTCCGCGTTCAACTCCGCGTTATCAACGCTTACCGTAAGCGGAATATAGGCTTCCGCCGATTTCCTTCCCAACTCTTCCGAGAGGCGATCGCTCTGCACGATCATACCCAGCATGGGGGTCCCTTGAAATCGTTCCGGCACACCCCAGTAAATATCCCCCCTTAATTCAACACCGGAAGCGTAATCTTCAGCCTCGTGAAGCAGCTCCGTGAAGTCTTCAGTCCAGAAGCAGAGCAACCAATACTCGGCCGGCACGAAAACCCGGTAAGGGTTGAACATCTCACCGGCAAGGTAATCCTTCACCTCCTTTACGGCGACTAAATCACCTTTCTTAAGGTTCTCCACGATAAGTGAACGCCCTTTGGTAATGATCTCGAGGTCGCTAGGCTGCATGCTTAATATCCGCGACCGGATAGAGTCGTTCTGTTGAGCGGTGGCAAAAGATGTCAACAGCCAGCCGCAAAGCAGGAGAATATAACAATTGGATCGTTTCATTGGAAAGTAACTCTGAATAAAAAACGACCGTGGCGTTTGCGCTGCGTTGCAAACGCCCACGGTCGTCCGGGGATTATTTATTTGTGAAGTACACGCTAATCTTTGAGGTACACGCTAATCTACGAACGCGTGTTTGAACCCTTGCACGTCGTTCCAGTGTCCCCTCGTGAAATCGGGCACCTCAACAGACGCGCTGTTATTCTCGATGGAGATGCGGCTTAACTCGGCCAATGAGCACCATTCCGCCAAGTCGTATACGTCCATATCGAGCGGCAGACCATTTTGCAAGCAGTAGATCAACCGGTAGTCCATGATAAAATCCATCCCGCCGTGGCCACCCACCTCTTTTGCCTTCTCCTCCAGCTCACGATGGATGCGGTGCTTGTATCGATCCATCAGGGCACCCCTCACCTCTGCCGATACGAAGTTATGCGCGTTTAAGTTCTCCAAGTCGGGCGCAACATCCTCGCCCAGCATCTCACCTTGCAGCGCGTAGCCTGGAGTGGGGTATTTATTGGCGAACCCTTTCGTGCCGCTTAACTGGTACAGGCGGCTATAGGGACGCGGCGAAGAGACGTCGTGTTGAATATGCATGGTCTTGCCCTTCTCCGTACGAATCATGGTCATGGTATGCTGCCCGTTCGCGAACATATACGCGCTGTCGGGATCCACGCCCCTCTTCTCGATCAGATACTGGGGGATATTTACCGGCTTGGTATCCATTGCCACCAACGTGTTCATCTTGTCTCCACGGTGGATGTTCAGGGCTTGTGCCGCAGGCCCCATACCGTGGGTAGCGTACACATCTCCGCGAAACTCCTTGTTGTACTGCAGGCGCCAGTCGCTCTCGTAGTACTCCCAGAAGTCAGACAGGTCGTGAAGGTACGCTCCCTCCGCGTGCAGCACCTCACCAAAGAGGCCCTGCTGTGCCATGTTCAACGTGGTCAACTCGAAGTAATCGTAAACGCAGTTCTCAAGCATCATCGCGTGTTTCCGCGTCCGTTCGGCCGTGTTCACGATATCCCAAATCTCATCGAGGGTCATCGCGGCAGGCACCTCGCATGCCACATGCTTCCCCTGCTCCATCGCGTAAACCATCATATCGGCATGCCGTTTCCAGTCGGTCACCACGTATACCAGATCAATATCGTCCCGTTCACAGAGCTCTTTCCACGCCTCTTCGCTCCCGCTGTACTCGGCCGCCCTCGGCAACCCGGCGTTATCAAGGATCACCTGCGTTTTTTCGACCCTATCGGCATGCAGGTCGCACAACGCCACAATCTTCGTTCCGGGGATATGGGTAAACCGTTTCACGGCACCCGGGCCGCGCATGCCCAACCCGATGAAACCAACCCGCACGGTGTCTATTTTCGGGGCGGTTAACCCCACCACGTGTTGCTGTCCTGCTGGACGAGCAGGAACCTCTGTCCGAATGGTATAATCACCATTACCCGTTTTGCCACCCCCTTGGGTGCACGCTGCCACGAAAACCAGCAGCGACAGCATGAAAAAGTTAATTTTTCTCATATCAAAATATTTATTGTCGTACATTATTTCAACTGCATTCATTTTCCCGTCGTCGGAACAGGCTTCATCCTTTTTCATTAAAACTCATCAAAAGGAGACCTCTGTTTTATCCCCGTTATAGGCCACGGCATACACCTTTGTGTGGCTGGTCACGGGATCATCCAACCTGAACGTGTTCTTGTTGGAAACGAATACGAGCTGGTCACCTTCATACACTTCGTAGGCCACCACGTTTTTCCAACCGTTCATGGTGATGTGATCGTGGTTCTTCGTGGCCGTTCCCGCCTGTACTGACAACTTATCTCGGAACAGTTCCCAATTGGCATCGCAGATATACTCGATCATCTCCGTCATGGGCGCGTAATTCTTCGACTCAATCTCGGCTATCAGGTCATCAATCTGTTTCTGTGTTACCGTGATGCGCCGTACACCGTAATGCTCAATATCTTTATCGAAAGGAACGAGGTAGCCCCAGCGGATGAAGAAGCGGGTCAGATTGGTCTCCGTGACCTCACACATAGCCCGCACGAAATCGAGTTGCTGCTCACCGGGAGTATCCAGGTCGGGTGATGTACGGACCCTCTCGTAATAATCCATGTACATATCGGTGTATCCCTTCGCGTTGGCGAAGTAGAGCTGCAACTGCCATAGCGATACCAGCTTGCAGAACACGTCATCCTCGCCCGGGTGAGGCGTGTTTTTCACGAACGAGTTGTGGAATGCCTTCTCGTACCGGTTGTTGTGGCGCCCCATAAATTCTGACTCAAGCGACGACGGGTTACCCCATTGGGTTTGCACCCAGAGCGAATGCACGTTGGTGCTCACCTCGGTCATCCCGTGCCAGTTGAACCCGGGGCGGGTTTGCAACGTGTGTCCCATCTCGTGCGCGGGACCCCAGCAGTTCACCCTTAGGACATCGGGATTGAGGATGTCAACCTGCGTGTCTGCATGGTACGCGGTACGGAAGGAGGTGGCGTACATGAACGAGTGGTACATCACGTGGAAGTATGCCCGGTTCACGGTGGGACGGTTGTACTTCATCAACCCCATGAACTCCTGCTCCAAACGTACCAGGTCGTCGTACATATCAATCAGCTGAGGACCTTTATCCTTAGTATGCTTTTTAAATGCCTCCGTTTCAAAGGTGATGTGCGCGTATTTACCCAGAACATCAAAGTGCTTGTTTGTCGCGCCATTTAACAACCGTTCCCACTCCGAGGCTGCATGCTTTTGGGAGTCAAAATAACCGTTCACCTCACCGGTAGCAAAATGGATCTTCACGGGCGGGGCTGTCTTGAAATCGGGTGTGTGGTAAAAGATGTAGCACAACCCCTTATTCTTCGGTTTCAGCTTGTTCAAGCCAGGGTAAAGGGGATAGGTCATCGAGGTATCCCAGTAGCCGTCCCCCCCTGGCCTGTCAAGGTCCTGGATTCTCAGGCTCAGTGAGTAGCCGTGCGTATCTCCCACGAAAACAATCAAATCCTCTCCCAGGGAAACGTTCATACCCGTCACACCTATCCCAGTGGGGTTATCCATCAGGCTGAGGGTCGACGTTTTATTCTCTCTGGCCCAAATGTCAGGATGTGGCCACGGCTTGTACTCCTGAATCCTAAACTCACTTGGGTACTGGCCTTTGAACAGGTAGAGCGCGATATCTCGGTACAGCCTGTTAGGAATCTCCTTGATATCATCCATATCAATACCCGGTTTGAGTTCCGAGCAGGTCATGTCGGTGAAAATCGTGGAGGGATTAAAATCACCATCACCCCTTCGGTAAAACTCCATCTCCGAGCAACTGGCAAAACCATATCCACTACCCGTTCCTGATTTTACAATGAACTGCACGGTTGTGGGTTTCACCATAGGCTCCTCGAAGAAGACCCTCGTGGGGGATTTCGATCCCTTGAAGTCGACATCCATCCACTTTTTCAACGTAGGTTCCTTCTCGGTAGCGACCCATATCTCCACCTCTTTGAAGTTGCCGTTCTCATGCCCGTCTGTCCTGGGATGGTAGATGAGGTAATCGATATCCTCATTCCCGGCGAAGTAGTACTCCAGGGTAATCGGGAAGTGGTTGAAATCACCATGCCTACAATGGTACCTGGTGTTATAGTCACCATCGAACGACTTCTCGATCTCTTCACCCTCTTGATATGAGCTGGCCTTTCCTCCCGTAACCTTCACCTTGATATCGCCCTTGATATCATCCTTCGAGTTACCGGAATACCCCTCCTGCGCTCTTTGAGAGATAGCCACTTTCCTTTCGAGGGTTCCACCCTGCTGTTTCACGAGCAGTTCTGCCCGTCGCACCTCATCGCTGCTATTCCATGCCACATCGATCCGGTACTCTTTCTTCACCATATCTGTCGAACGGGTAGCCGCTTCTACGCTCACCCAGTTAACATCGGTGGGAATCACGATATCGTATTCGATGTTGGAGGTAACCTCTAGCTGTAACTTACCCCCGTCAACCGGTACAGTGAAATCATCAGACGAGAGCAGGATAGCCGGCTCCATGCCAAGCTGTTCCACGGTAATCGTTTCGGTAACGTTCCCGGCAGCCACTTTTATCTCTCCCTTACGGGTACCTGGCTGCCGGTTCTCCTCCACCGTTATTTTCAGCATAGATCCATAAGGCGTGGCGCTAATCCATGATTGCGCGGAGGGTTGCACGGTGGCCGTCCAATTCTCCACGTTCGTTTTCACGGTGATGTTGCGCATGGATGAACCGAAGTTAAAGTTGACCGATGTGTTCTCAATGGTCAAAAAGGGAGGTTCTCCTTTCTCCTCGCAACCGTTTAGTACCATCGCCATCAAAAACACCATCGAAATAGTGGTGAAAAAAAGCAGGTTTTTTTTACATCTCATTAAGCAAGTCATATTTTCAGGATAAATCAAATATCAGCGATAAGGCGGTCTGACATTTACTCATGCGAAGATAGCCCATTTTTTCCTTAAAACCATGGGGATTAAATACGATATTGCACTTTTAACGCGGACTAGCCTGTTTTTCTTAACAAAATCCGTGTGACCTAATGACACACTCTTCCGCTATAGGTCCGGTTTTCACCTCAGATGCTTGCGAAAAGGATTATTTTCATGTACTTTTGTCCGGCTAAATGTTTGTCGTGTGTTCCATGTAGACCCGATAATGCGGAATTCCGGCATCCTCACCAAAGAGGTTAGCCACCTTTTCTTATCGTTCAACAACTTATCTGCTTACTGAATAATTAAGTAATCGTATGAGAACTATCAGGAACTTTATTCCCTACCTCTTTTTATTTGCCGTAATGAGTCTATCTTCCTGCGAGTCAAAGGAAGACGTGAACAACCTTACCATTACGCTTTATGGAGTAGTGAAACAGGAAATCCCGGTCGATTTATATATTAACCAGTATCTCGATTATATCAAAGATCAGGATCTTTCCGGGAAAATCAATGGCAGCTATATCCTGAGTTCAGGTAGCTTCACGGTAGATTTAAGCGACATCCTACAGCAGCAGGAGCACTTTTCTGATATGGAAATCAGCAAGTTGAAGCTTGTTAAAAACATAACCTTAAGAAACAAGAAGAAAGGGGCGTTTGACCTGTCTCAATTTAACGGCATGAAAATTTTCGTAGGGGACAAGCGCGCACTATTAGCTGAGGCAACAAGTGATGATCCGGATGAGCTGATTTTCATCGTCAAGGATAACGACCTGCTTAACTACGTAACCAAAGCGGGCAAGTTAACCTACTTTATAACCACCGACACTGAAATAGAGATTACCGAGGTGGATGTCGTTGAGTTGCTCATGGATATAACGATGGATGTTGAACTTAGTGTAACCCTTTAGGAGTAATGAGACCGATGAGAGCGCCATTTTTGCTACTACTCCTATGTATGATCTCGCTTAACATTTCGGCACGGGAAGGTGAAAACGGTTTTGGAGTGGCGGTCGGGGCAGCAGCGAGCTTTCCTCACGGGGTTAAGTTGGAAGCTGGGGTCAGGCTTACGTCCCATCTTTACACCCGTGCAGGAGTAAGTTTTCTGCCGGGTATTAATGCATATGACGATGAGGTATCAAATATAGAGATAGGACAGTACAAGTCAATCTTGGGTTACAACCCAACGGCTCAAGTAAAAGCGGTAGCCTCTTCAAAAGCCGGTCACTTGCTTATGGACTACCACCCATTCCGCGATCCCTTTCGCATTACCGCGGGGATATACCTGGGTCGTCCTGTAGCCACTGCCGATATTTTACTGCTCAACCCGCAAGGGAAATCAATCATGCAGGATCAAACAATGCTCGACCCCAACGATATGCCCAAGGTAACGATTACCAACTCGAGCATCCCGAATCAAACAGTAACGCTGCAGCCCAGTCCCGATGCCACTTTGCAGGCAAGCCTACACCTGGGAAGGAGGGTTCAACCCTACGTGGGGCTTGGAAGCGGTTACTCGGTACCACGATTACCAGTCAGTTTCAGCATAGATTTCGGGGTTATTTTTAACGGGAAAATGCAAATTTCCTCTCCCAACATCACCAACGGGAACGCGGACTTTCTGCTGGACTATAGCGGAAGCAAAGCCATATCAGACCTGGTCTATTACACCCAAATCCTGCCGGTCCTAAACATCGGCGTGAACGTGAGGATCAATTAATAAAAGCGCAAGGAACGGACACACCCAATCAACAGGGGATCATTTCGATACAATGACTGTCTGTTATTCGAAATAGGTTTTCGCTTTTTCGTTTTGAAGGCGTGTCTCGATCCAACTCGAAATTTTATCCCTATCTGCTCTATTAATAGCCCTGCTTGACTTGAAAATCACCATGGGAAGGAGTTCAGACCTGGTAGTATCTTCATACACGATGGTCTCGGAGTATGAACAGGCGGTAATTTGCGGGTACAGTTCACGGATTTCTTTCAATAGAAACTCGCCTTTCGTAGGGATATTCAGTACACTGTCAAGTTGATTTTTAGCTACTTGTAATCCAGCCGTCGTGGCGTTCAATTTGTTTTCCAACTCCTGCGCCTCGGTACGGTAGCGGCTGGTACTCTGCTTCAAAATCTCCGCATCCGTCCCACTAATGATGCCAATCTTAGTAGTATCAAGCTGGAATACCAAAGCGGTTTCTTTCACCTTCGCCATATCCTCATCCGAAAGCCCATACCCCGAATAGACCAGGTCAATAGATCGATGATTCACGTCCACGTTGCTTTCCAGTAAGTAGGCACTTTTTAACACCGAAATACTTTGAATGTAACGGTTTGCGGCTTCGTTAAAATTCTCCTGTTGCACCAAATTATAACCCAAAATAATGCTAGGGACGGTAGTAATCAGCAAGACTGCTGATATGATTCGGTTCACCCCCTTGCGTTTTTGCGGATCGATCACGCTGCGGATAGGAAACTTTAAAACCTGACAGACCAATAACGCGGCAACGGCGATAAAGACCGTGTTAATGGTAAAGAGGTATAATGCCCCAAAAACAAAGTTAAACTGAAGTGTTGCCAACCCGTATCCTGCCGTGCAGATAGGCGGCATAAGTGCCGTAGCGATAGCAACACCAGGTATAACGTTCCCCTTTAACTTGCTGCTAATGGCTAAGATACCCGCCAAGCCGCCAAAAAAGGCAATCAGGACATCATAAATGGTTGGGCTCGTACGAGCCAGCAGTTCGGAATGGGCGGTACTCACGGGAGTTATAAAAAAATAGAGGGCCGACGTGATCAAGCTGACTCCAACGGCAAAAGTAAAGTTTTTGATGGCCCGCCTGAACAACGGCATATCATACGTCGCAATACCGTACCCCATGCCGTTGATAGGTCCCATAAGGGGCGAAATAAGCATGGCACCAATGATGACCGCGGTGGAGTTCATATTCAAACCCACTGATGCCACCAAGATAGCGCACATTAAAATCCATAAATTGGTACCTTTGAACTCGATACCTTTCTCTATCTCAGCATGAATGAAGTCGAAACTCTCCATCTCTTGCCTCAAATCAAAATAGCGTAGAAACTTCATCGTTTAAAAAATCTGAAGTGAAACAGGATGACAAAAGTAACTTAAAAAATTTAAAAAAACTTGCCTGACAAATGCACGGCAAAAGTACAAAAAAACCTCATTTGCTGTGAATTCAGGAAAGGAAGAATTTAATAGAGCGATAACGCGTGGGTTCTACTAAGAAGTGCAAATGACTCGAAGCTTTCAAGCCAAAATCATAAAACACAAAACAAAGGTTCACCTTACTCTTCAGACTCTCGACGTCTTGAAAACAAGAAAGCTACCAACGCGACCACCGCTCCCCCTAAGATGGGTACCCATATAGGCGGCCGTTTTTGGTGTTGGCAGGGTTCACCAAGCTCGCGCTTTTCGGTTATCGCTGGTGTTTCGGACGTACTGAGCGTTTTGGGAGTACTAGGAGTACTAGGAGTACTAGGAGTACTAGGAGTACTAGGCGCCTCGGGTGCTTCAGATGTAATCAATGGTTCAAGTGTAACGGGTGTGACCGGAGACACAAGTATCTCATGCGTCTTAGGTGCTTCAGGAGTCTCAAGAGCCTCAGATGCTTCCAAGTCTTCAAAGGGTTCAGAAGCCTCAGGTACATCTAGTGTAGTTAGTTCCCCGGATTCGGACTTGAACCCTATCTCGGTCTCGCCCCCTTCCTCCGCGGCTTTCGGTTCATTGACAACCACTTCCATCAGCCCGGGAAAGTGAACTCCCTCGTTAACCAGCGTTGGCTCAAACAGCGCGAACGGGCTATTCGCCTCCTCTTCAAAGGAGGCATCCGGGATAAAATGCAACGCGTTGCCAACCTCAACTGTTTCAGGATTAGAAGCCATGATGGCAGCCTCGAAAACCACTTCCACAGAGGGAGGCATAAGGTAACGTTCGCCCGCTTCCGCTTCGATTAAAATGTATTCCGGATGCCTAAGGGCCTGAAACAGACCGAACTCGCCAATATCCACCCTATTACCTGCAACCACCTCTTGACGGACGATATCTATGAACGCCTCCAAAGCGCCAATCACGTTTGTCTCTTCCCACCCCAAACGGGCCGTTATAAATAAAAGAAGTTCTTTTTGTGTCATCGCTCCATTTTTAAACCACTGATTACCAGGACTCATATCCTGCCTTTGCCGCACAACGAGTATGCGATACTTTACTAATAGCCTTAATCCGTAAACGTGCTTTACACCGACATCATTCATTCCACCACGCGGGCCATCAAATCGAAAGGCAGGGCCGAATAGACCTTTACCTCGCTAAAGGAACCCACTTCAAGGCACGTCTCCTTTTCGATCAACACCTCCCCGTCCACTTCAGGCGAATCGAACTCGGTACGGCCAATATAGAAGTCGGGCTCTTCACGGTCTACCATCACCCTCAGCGTTTGTCCCACCTTCGCTTCGTTCACCGCGAACGAGATATCCTCCTGAAGTGCCATCAGTCGCTCTACCCTATCCTGCTTCACTTCCGGCGGCACATCGTCCAGGTAGTTACGGTCGCAGTAGGTACCCTCTTCGTGCGAATAAGGGAACGTACCAAGCCGCTCAAAGCGGGTGGTTCGCACGAAGTCGAGCAACTCCAGGAAATCCTCTTCCGTCTCTCCCGGGTGCCCCACCATCATCGTCGTGCGCAGGTGAATACCTGGCACCTCTTCCCTGAAGCGCTGGATAAGCTCCACGGTCTGCTCCCTGGTAATATTTCGCCGCATCTTTTTCAGCATGCGGTCGCTGATATGTTGCAACGCGATGTCGAGGTACTTGCAGACATTCTCCCGCTCACGCATCACCCGGAGCAAGTCGACCGGAAAGCGTGCCGGGTACGCGTAATGAAGCCGTATCCACTCCACTCCCTTGATATCGGATAGGCGCTCTACCAGCTCTGGCAACCTCATCTCACGGTAGCGGTCGAGCCCGTAATAGGTGAGGTCCTGGGCGATCAACTGAAACTCTTTCACCCCCTGACTCTCTAGGCTGACAACCTCCGCCTCAATCTCTTCCATGGGACGCGAATGGTATTTCCCGGTTATCAGGGGGATGGAACAGTAGGCGCAGGTTCGGTCGCAGCCCTCCGATATTTTCACGTACGCGTAGTGGGATGGCGTGGTAAGGATCCGGTCGAACTCCAACTCCTCGCGATAGGATTTCCCCAGGTCGGCGATCAACCCTTGCCAATCGAACTTGCCATAGAACCGGTCCACCTCGGGAATCTCCTCCGTCAACTCTTTCCGATACCGCTCGGAGAGACACCCCATCACGTACAACTTTTTAAGTCTATTCCGCTTTTTCGCTTCGGCAAAATCGAGGATCATGTTGATCGATTCCTCCTTGGCATCGCCAATAAAACCACAGGTGTTGATTACCGCTATCTCACCGGTGAGTGATTCGGGATCGTGCGCCACGGTGTACCCGTTAGCAACCAGCTGCCGCATCAGCAACTCGGAGTCCACCAAGTTCTTGGAACAACCCATGGTCACCACATCCACCCTGTTTCTCCTCATATTCGCTCTTAAAACACTTACGCGGAGAGGGGAAATCCCTCAAGCCTCAAGCCTCAAGCCCCAAACCTCAAGCCTCAAGCCTCAAGCCCCAAGCCTCGAATCTTGAATCTCGAATCTCGAATCTCGAATCTCAAGCATTCAACATCAATCACCGAACAACGAATCGACAAATTCGCGTCGGCGGAACACCTGCAAGTCTTCCATCCCTTCGCCCAACCCGATGTACTTGACAGGGATCTTAAACTGATCTGAAATACCAATGACCACGCCCCCTTTCGCGGTGCCATCAAGCTTGGTAATAGCAAGGGCATTGACTTCGGTAGCGGCGGTGAAATGCTTGGCCTGTTCAAACGCGTTCTGCCCGGTAGATCCATCCAGCACGAGCAACACCTCATGGGGTGCTCCCGGGACAATCCTGCCCATCACGTTCTTGATCTTAGTGAGCTCGTTCATCAAGTTGATCTTATTGTGCAGCCGACCTGCGGTATCGATGATCACCACATCGGCCCCGTGGGCCTTGCCGGAACTGACCGCGTCAAAGGCCACCGAGGCCGGGTCGGATCCCATCTGTTGCTTAATAACGGGCACCCCTACCCGCTCACCCCATATATCGAGTTGTTCCACCGCGGCAGCCCTGAAGGTGTCAGCCGCACCAAGGTAAACAGACAAGCCGTTCTGCTTGTACTGGTAGGCCAGTTTACCGATGGTGGTCGTTTTTCCCACACCGTTCACCCCCACCACCATGATCACGTAAGGTCTCTCCCCATCCGGTATCGAGAAACCAGACAGATCACCAGTATGATTCTCGGTAAGGAGCTGGGCTGTCTCATCCCGCAGGATATGGGTCAACTCATCGGTTCCCACGTACTTATCACGTGCCACGCGCGCCTCAATCCGCTCGATAATACGGAGGGTAGTATCCACGCCCACATCCGACGTGACCAGTACCTCCTCCAACTCGTCAAGCACGCTATCATCGACCTTCGACTTCCCTGCAACCGCCCGGGTCAACTTCGAAAAGAAACTCTCCTTCGTTTTCTCGAGTCCCTTATCGAGCGTCTCCTTTTTCCCTCTTGAAAATTTATTAAATAAGCCCATATGCTCCCTATTTAATCAGATAACCATACGATGCCGAGATAACGCCACACAAAAAAAACACCTTGAACAAATGCGTTACCGGCACAACAAAATGGCAATGAATTCCAAAATGTACCCTATGCCACAGTATCCACAAAGCTACTAAATAGTAAAAACAAAAACTTCCCCACGTGAAAGCGCGAGGAAGTTTTTACATATATTTAACGTATTATTTACTTCTTGAAATAGTCCGCCACCTGTTCGTTCAGGATCATCTCTTCTTTAAAACTGTACGCTCCAGTTTCCGGGGACTTCACCATTCTAATCACTTTCGTGTGACTACGTCCCGTGGTTGTATGTCTATCGCGAAATCCCGCGACTGCTTTCTTTGCCATATCGTATCCTCTTTTTTACCTAATTTCCTTGTGAACCGTCATTCTCTTGAGAATGGGGTTGTACTTCTTTAACTCCATCCTGCCCGGGGTATTCTTCCTATTCTTCATAGTGACGTACCTTGACGTGCCGGGCATACCGCTCTCCTTGTGTTCGGTGCACTCTAAAATCACCTGCACCCGATTACCTTTTAATTTCTTTGACATGGGTTCCTCCTCCTATTTGATCACGCGTTTAAATACCCCTTCTCGGCAGCTTTCTTCAAGGCCGCATCCAAGCCAATCTTATTGATGGTGCGCAGTCCGGATGCCGATACCCTCAAGCTGATCCAGCAATCCTCCTCCACCCAATAAAATTTCTTCCTAAACAGGTTCACGTTGAATCTGCGTTTCGTCTTCCTGTTGGAGTGCGAGACGTGGTTTCCAACCCCTGCCCTTTTACCGGTTATTTGACAAATCTTAGCCATGGCTATGCACGTAATGTGTTGTTAGTATTCTCTTTGACCACTGACTGCCGCACGTGACCGGCTTCCGCCTACACCAAGTAACCGTCACCCGCGTCATAGGCAACGGCCATTTTTCGACAAATCAGACCGCGAAATTAAGCATATAATTTCAATTCGCCAAAGATTTCGACCTGTTTTTTTGGAGTGCAGAGTCAAGTAGCAAGTGCAATATTCTAAAACAAAACACCCGAGCGTTGTACTTCTAAGTTAAACTTAGGACGATTACAATTCGTTTATTTTCACCATTATCATCGATATAGTTGTATACAACAACGCCTACATCAACATTGAAACCTCTTGCAACAAGTTCGTTGTATAAAATGTTTTCCATGATGTGATTCTCTTCCTGTTGATGAAAGTTCAGGCGAGAACACAAATATCTACATTGGGTAAACTTTTAAGTCCTAAAAGCAGATCAACATCCTTTGTAGTATCGCCGACCATTTGACGAATAAAGACCCCCAACGCCAATGGATTGCGATAACGCGCATTTAGGTCATTGTCCCATTCGAGTGTTATAATCTCGCAGGTTCTTTTCTTAGCTACTGCTTAAACGGTTACAATGCCGACAACTCCGTGTGCAATCCATTAAGGTAGTTGAGCGTGGCCTGCCTGATTCGGGTTCTGAACTCCTTCTCCCTTTCAACGCTTTTAATGGCCTGATCGGTAATGAGCTGTTCCGCGCTATACGTTTTCGGGACAACGGAGCCACTGCTCGGCGATTCGCTTTGAAAGGTAATATCCCTTATCATCAGCATGGAACCCGCGTTGGTGACCGAGATATCGAAGCGGTAACGCAGGGTAACCTTGCCGTCTGCCGCTGGCAGGGGCAAGGTCTCACCCGCGCTGATCGTCACCGAGCGTACCTTATCATCGAACCGAATAGCCGATAGTAATGGGTTCCCTTGAAACCTTGTCCTACCCCATTTTTGCAGTTTCGCGTATTGTTGCACGGCATCCACCCCATCGGCATTGGGAATGAATTGTTGAAAAACCACCTTCCCGTTCACAACGGGTACGGTGCCAAAGGCAGCATCGGTCTGCCCGTTCAGCCTGGTGAAGCCCAACGAGGTCAATAATAACAGTATTAGAACTATTCTCTCTATTTTTTGCATACGATTATATTTCATTGTTGACATTTCAACTTCAATAATCATTTTTCTTCAATGACCATTTTTGTCACATATCGCTCCTTTGACTGCAAACAAGCGAAAAGGATTAATGTTCACCGGTCACTTTTGAAAAAACAACCGTTTAAATTTTATTTATCCCTTAAAAACGATTACTTTTGCAACGCGAAAAAATTAACGTGCATGTTCACCGGTTGCGAAACGTTATCGCAGCGTGAATCATACAATTACATTTTACATCTATGTCTGCTAAAAAAAGAAAAGAGACTCGTGCGGAAAAAGGCTTCGAAAACATTGAAGAGGCGCTAACCAGCACGGAACGATTTTTAGATAAGAACCAGCGTTCTATCGTGATCGGGTTGATTATCGTCATCCTCCTCGTGGGAGCTTACCTGGCCTATCACTACCTAATCAAGCTACCCCGCGTTGAAAAGGCACAGACCGCGCTTTTCAAAGGTGAACAGTACTTTCAGCGGGGTGAAGATTCACTCGCCCTATTCGGTAACGGAAACGACTACATCGGATTTGAATCCATCGCCTCACAATACAAGGGCACCAAAACGGCCAACCTGGCCCACGCGTACGCCGGGATCAGCTACAGCCGAATGGGCGATAACGCGAAAGCACTGGAACACTTGAACAAGTTCAAAGGGAAAGACCTGTTAATAACCCCGGCTGTTACCGGTGCGATTGGTGATGTCTACATGAACATGGGAGAGACTGATAAGGCGGTGAACCAGTTCCTGAAGGCAGCCAAAGAGGCCGATAACGAAATGCTCAGCCCCATTTACTACAAAAAAGCGGGCGTGGCGTATCTAAGCGTGGACAACTACGACAAGGCGATCGAGATCTTCCAGCTGATAAAGGATAACTACCTCAACTCCCCCGAAGCACAGGAGGCGGATAAGTTCATCATGCAAGCGAAACTGTTGAAAGGAGAGAGCAAGTAACCATGGCAACTGAATGGAAGAACCTCTCCGAGTACGATTCCACATCGGTTCCCTCTGGCCAGGGGAAACGGGTAGGTATCGTGGTGTCCGATTGGAACTCGGCAGTAACTGAAAAGCTACTGCAAGGTGCCTGTGATACCCTCCTCAAGTTCGGTGTGAAGGAAGAAGACCTCCTTATCGAGCGTGTGCCGGGAAGCATTGAGCTGACGTACGGGGCAAAAGTTCTCATTGAACGTGCGAACGTAGATGCCGTGATTGTCCTAGGCTGCGTTATCCAAGGCGAAACACCTCATTTCACCTTCGTGTGCAATAGCGTAACGCAAGGCGTCACCCAGCTGAACCTCACGAGCGATGTTCCGGTTATCTTTGGGTTACTCACTACCCTCACCCTAGACCAAGCCCAGGCACGCGCGGGAGGACGTCATGGGAATAAAGGGGACGAAGCGGCCATCACCGCGTTAAAAATGATCGCCGTCCGTTCAGAATATCAATAATTTATCGTACCTTCGCGGTACGAAAACATAGGGCAGTTACCAAAGTGGACAAATGGGGCTGACTGTAACTCAGCTGGCTACGCCTTCGGTGGTTCGAATCCATCACTGCCCACGAAGACAGGTCGATTGATGCACACCCTGCTTCATATGATCAAGCGCACATGTACATCTGTTTCGGCACGTCTACAACCGCGGAAGTAGCTCAGTCGATAGAGCATTAGCCTTCCAAGCTAAGGGTCGCGGGTTTGAGTCCCGTCTTCCGCTCACTAGAGGAGGCCGTTTCACCTTGAAATCACCGTGTGCCTCCCTTCCTGCCACGTGGATACCAATCAGATACAGATACAACCGTCAACTGTTCGGGATCTCACCCGTGGGAACATATTCCGGCAATTGATCTCCCTGGCCTTTCCGTTAATGGCTATCGGTTTCATCCAGATGGCCTACAACCTGGTCAACATTTTGTGGATTGGCCGTCTAGGCAGCGAGTCGGTCGCCGCGATCGGATCCGTGGGCATGTTGATGTGGATGATGAACTCGATGGGGCTTGTATCCAAGGTGGGGGCAGAGATATCCATCGGCCAATCGATTGGCGCAAACCGACTTGACAGGGCATCGGTTTACGCGTCCCACACCACCATGATAGCCCTCCTGCTGGGTCTTCTCTTCGGGGCCTACTTCTTCCTCTTCCCACGTCCGTACGTCTCCTTCTACCAGTTGGAAAGTGCCATTGCCGCTGATGCCGAGGATTACCTCCGTATCATCTCGTTGGGGATGCCCCTTATGTTTTTAGTCCTCAACTTCTCCGGCATCTACATCGGCTCCGGGCGAAGTAGCCTCCCTTTCTATTTCAACGCGACGGGACTGGCCCTGAATATCTTACTCGACCCCCTATTCATCTTCGGACTGGGGATCATCCCGGCGATGGGGATTCGGGGTGCAGCGCTGGCTACTGTCCTTTCCCAAAGCGTGGTGCTGCTCCTTTTCGTTCGGCACCTTAGGGGACCGAACGGCGCGCTCGGGGGATTTCGATTCATCACCCGTCCACGCAAAAGGTACACGTTAGAGATTCTCAAGCTGGGAGTACCGGTGGCCGCGATGAATGTCTACTTCGCTTTCATCAACATGCACTTGGCCCGAACCGCATCACTCTACGGTGGGCACTTGGGCATTACCAGCCAAACTACGGGAGGGCACATTGAAGGAATTACCTGGAACACCTCCACAGGGTTCTCCACCACGTTAGGAAGCTTTTCAGCGCAAAACAACGCCGCGGGAAAGATGGATCGAAGCCGCCGTGCTTTCCACTACACGCTGCTTTTGATGGGAGCGGTGGGGATAGTGGCCACGCTGGCTTTCGTCTTCTACGGTAGCGAGATATTCGCCCTCTTCGTGCCGGAGAAGGCCGCCTACGAGGCCGGCGGGGAGTACCTGCTGATCATCGGTCTCTCGCAAGTTTTCATGATGTTAGAGCTGACCACGCAGGGCATGTTCAACGGCTTGGGCAAAACCACCATACCCGCCATTATCAGCATCCTGTTCAACACGCTCCGCATCCCGTTGGCCCTGGTGCTGGGCGCACAGATAGGTGTGACCGGCGTCTGGTGGGCCATCTCCATCACGACCATCTTCAAGGGAATCATCTCGTTTACCTGGTACCTGCTCCTCCAGAAGCGGCTTTCAAAAAAAGTGGTTTAATATGGCATCTATGCTTCGTGTTCACGAAGCATCCACGTTTCATGACTACAAGTCTCGCAACAGGAAGAGTCCGATATCGGTAACGGGGTAGTTAAAGTGGTTGCCCACGTGCGCGTTCACCAGCTTGCCGGCATACATGTAGAAACCGGAAGCGAAACCGCGGTCAAACCGGGCAAAATGATCGATTCCCCTATGATCAGCCATCGCGGTGAAAAGCGGTACGAAGAGGTTGCTCATGGATATGGAGGCGGTACGGGCCACCCGCGAGCTAACGCTCATCTCGCAAACGTGCAACACCCCGTTCCTCTCGAACTTCGAGGGGTGGTTTGGCAGGCAGGCCTCTATGGTCGTCTCGAAACAACCCCCTTGCGCCACCCGAAGGTCGATAATCAGCGAACCCCGTTTCATCTCCCGGATCAGATCGCCCGATACGCGATAGAAATGGGCCTTGTTGATATACCGCATGGCACCGATCACCACGTCGGCCGAGCGAAACGCGTTGCGAAGCACGTTGGGCTGTAGGGTAGAGGTATATACCGATCTCCCCAGCTCGTGGCGAATGGTTCGCAGCTTCACGATATCGTCATCGAACACCTTCACCGATGCACCTAATGCCAGGGCAGCACGAGCGGCCATCGTGCCGGCTATCCCCGCACCGACGATAATCACCTCGGTAGGGGTCACCCCGGGAACACCCCCCAAAATGATTCCCTTCCCCCCGTGCGCGTTACTCAACAGCTCGGCGGCCAACGCGATGGAGGTAGTCCCCTCTATCTCGGAGATGGCCGTCACGAACGGCGACTCCCCCGAGTCGTCCAGTAACAGTTCGTAAGCCAACGCGTTGATACGTTTCTCGGCCATCCGCTCGAGGATGGGAGTAGATAGCCTATGAAGGTAGAGAAACGAGAAGACGGAGGCCCGCTCCCTTATCATCTCCACCTCCTCCAGCGTGGGTGGCAACATTTTCAGAATCAAATCGGCCTGAAAAACCTCTCGTGCAGACTCCACGATCTCGGCACCCGACTCGGCATAGTAACCGTCGGAGTAGTGAATGGTATCACCTGACCCCGCCTGAACGAGGACACGGTAACCCAGTGCGACCAGCAACGAAACGGTCTCGGGGGTAAGGGCAAGCCGCCTCTCCACCTCCTGATCCTCTTTGGGAATTCCAATGGCTACAGCCCTCCCCTGCTTTTCTGTTTTCCACATCAGTTCGCGAACCACGAACGATGGACTTTGTTGAGCATCACGCATCATCTCTCTTCCTTCTATTTTTCAACTTCTCTCCTAATTGACTCACGGTCAACTGCATATCTTTTCCCCTGAACCTTTGCTCGGTACGATGGACGATAGCGGCGGTAAGGTAGTAAGACTCCCTTTGGGCCAAGTGTTCCGTGACAAACGAAACAAGCTCTTCCTTCGACTTACCGGCAATAAGCGGCCGCACCGTTCTCGAGGAGATTAACCGGTGGGCCAGCTCTTCCGGTTCAGTTTGAAGGTACACGGTAATACCCGCACGGTTCATCAACGCCATGTTGTCAAAGAAACAGGGCGTGCCACCTCCCGTGGAGATGACCACGTTTTCAAATTCAGCCACCTCCCGAAGGGTCTGTCGCTCCAGCTCCCGAAAACCCTCCTCACCTCGCTCTTCAAAAAGTTGCGAAACCGTCTTGCGATACTTGCCCTCGATAAAGGCATCTAGGTCGATAAACTGAAGCGAAAGCGAGCGGGCAAGCCGTCTCCCCACCGTCGTCTTACCGGACCCCATGTACCCAACGATAAAAACCCGCTCCATATTAAACACCTTAAAGATGGTAACCGTTTGCAAGCTTCGCCTTTTGTCTCAAGAATAACGTTACCTGTCGGGAGACCTACACGTTGATTTACAACAGCGGTGCAAACAACCGCATCACCGACTCGATAAACCGTACGCCCACTGGTCGCTTTTCCCACTCCTTCAACAACACGAGCTCAGAATCTCGCTGATCCTCCACGAAGATATCGTTGGCTTGACGCGTCACCTCTTTATCGTAAATAAACGCCTCCACCTCAAAGTTTTGATCAAAGCTGCGCGAGTCAAAGTTGGCCGATCCAATCAGCGTTAACGACGTGTCGAAGGTCATCGTCTTGGAGTGAAGGAACCCCTTGGTGTAGAAATAGATCTTCACCCCAGAGCGCAACATCTGCTTGATAAAAGAACGAGACGCCAGCTGCACGAGGGGCACGTCAGAGCGTTTCGACATCATGACCCGCACGTCCACACCCCGGATGGCGGCCGACTGCAGCGCGTCGATCATCCCGTCCGGCGGTAGGAAGTAGGGGGTCTGGATAAAAATCGACTCCTTCGCATCGTAGATGGCCTGCATGATACCGTGCGCGATCTCGTTGTGCTTGCTCAACGGTCCACTGTTCACGATCTGCATGGGGCTATCGCCGCAATTCTCCAACATCGGGAAGTAGTCGCGGGAGGTGATCAGCGTTTGCGACACGAAATACCAGTCGATCAAGAAAACCGACTGTAACCCTTGTACCCCTTTCCCCTCGATACGGGCATGGGTATCCCGCCACGCCCCCCACGAGAATCCATCCAAGTAACGGTCGGCCACGTTTATTCCCCCGACGTAGCCAATCCGCCCATCAATCACCACGATCTTGCGGTGCATGCGGTAATTGAGCCGCGAAGTGAGCAATGGCAATGCGAGCTTCAGGAAAGACTCGGCCTCAATACCCGCTTTTCGAAACTCTTCGAAGAAACGCTTCTTCGCTTTCCGCGAACCGAAGCCATCGTAGATAACGCGTATCTCAACCCCCTCTTTCGCTTTTATTATAAGGGCTTGTTGTAAACGGGTGCCTATCTTATCATCTAACAGCACGTAGTACTCCAGGTGTATATGGTGCTTCGCCTGTTCGATATCGATGAAAAGCTGGTCGAACTTATCCCGGGCGTGGGTAAAAATCTGCACGTCGTTACCCCCCAGCAGCGGGGTATAGTCTAAGTTCTTCAGCAGCTTAATCAAGTTGTCGTGCCTCTTCAGCCCCTTATCCAGTCCCACCTCCATGTCCGCCGCATCCTCCATCTCGTCGAGCGGCCGCCTTTTCAACTTGCTGTACATCCGCTTGGAGATGACCCGTTTCTTGGTGGTATCTTGCCCGAAAATGAGGTACCATATAATCCCGATGACCGGCAAGAACATCACGGCCAGGATCCACGCGACCGCCTTGATGGGACTCCTGTTCTCGGAGATCACCACCACCACGATACTCACCACGGTGAGGATATAGAGAATCTCGATAATCAAGAGTACGGTGTCGTTCAGTTGCATGGCAATTAGCGGTATTTTCCCTCGTCAATATCTTCGAGGATATTCAAATAAGAGTGGTACCTGCTCTCACTGATGTAGTGATGTTCCAAGGCATCCAGCACGGCACAATCGGGCTCGTTGAGGTGCATGCAGTTATAGAAACGGCATTTTTTAGACATCTTGAAAATTTCAGGAAAGTAGTGTGACACCTCATCCCTCTCCATGTCGATGGTACCAAACCCCTTGATACCTGGCGTGTCGATGATGAACCCTCCGTTGTTCAATTCAATCATTTCCGAGAAGGTGGTGGTGTGCGTACCCATCAGGTGGTAATCCGAAATCTCCCTCACCCTCTGCACCTCCTCGCCTTGTAACGCGTTGATGATGCTCGATTTGCCGACCCCTGAGTGGCCGGCGATCAACGTCACGTGACCCCGGGTGACCTCTTCGATCTCGTCCAACCCCTCTCCCGTCTCCATCGACGAGCGGATACAGGGGTAACCGATCACGGTGTAGAGGTGAATCAGCGCGTTCAGGTACTCGGTATCCTCCTCATCGTACAGGTCCGTTTTGTTGAAAACAAGGAAGACCGGCACGGAGTACGCCTCGGCGGTCGCGAGGAACCGGTCGATAAACACGGTGGTCGTCTCGGGAAAGCGCACGGTAATGCAAAGCAGCGCACGGTCGATGTTGGCCGCGAGGATATGCGCGTGTTTCGACAGGTTGGAAGCCTTGCGCACGATGTAGTTATCACGGTCTTCGATATCGGTAATAAAGGCGGTGCCATCGGGATTCACCTCCAGGAAGACCCTATCACCCACCACCACCGGGCTGGTGCTTCGGATCCCTTTTAACCGCAGGTTCCCCTTCGCCCAGCAAGTTAGGTCGTTCCCCTCGGTATCCCGCACGTGATAGAGGTTGCCCGTGTTCTTGATGACCACCCCTTTCACTGCCACCCTATCGTCAGACTCGCTCGTCGTCAAACCGTCAATATCTCCTTCTCTTTGGCCGCGAACAGGTCGTCCACCTTCTTGATGAACTTGTCGTGGATTTTCTGCAAATCGTTTTCGACATCTTTCCCGATATCTTCCGCGAGTCCATCCTTGACCGCTTTCTTCACCTCATCGATTCCCTCACGACGGGCGTTGCGGATGCTTATCTTGGCCTCTTCCGACTCCTGCTTCGTCTGCCTCACCAGCTGTTTGCGCCGCTCTTCGGTGAGTGGGGGGATGCCCAGGCGAATCACCTCGCCGTTATTCTCGGGCGTGATACCCACGTCGGAGTCCTGAATTGCTTTCTCCACCACCTTCAGCATCTGCTTCTCCCATGGTTGCACCATGATGGTCTTGGCATCGGGGGTGGTGATGGTCGCCACGTTCGATAGCGGAACAACGCTCCCGTAATAGTCCACGCGGATGCCATCCAGTATACGGGGGTTAGCCCGCCCGGCACGAATTCGTGAAAACGTGTCATCTAAGAACTGGATGGTCATCTCCATCTTCTCTTCGGTCTCTTGTGTAATCTTGGTTATATCCATACCTATCTCATTTTTTATTGTTTGCAACAAAAATAGTGAAAAGATTTTAATTCAATCCATCAAACGTGCACCAAGGTGCCAATATCCTCCCCTGTCAGCACCTTTTTCAGGTTACCCGGGGTATCCATATCGAACACCACGATGGGCAGGTTATTCTCCCTGCATAGCGTGGCGGCCGTCAGGTCCATCACTTTCAACCCACGCTCGTACAGCTCGTCGAACGAGATGGATTGAAACTTGGTCGCGGTGGGATCTTTCTCCGGATCGGCGGTGTAGACCCCGTCCACGCGGGTTCCTTTCAGCATGGCATCGGCCTCCAGCTCGATACCGCGCAAAGCGGATGCGGAGTCGGTGGTAAAGAAGGGATTACCTGTACCCCCCGCGATGATGACAACCTCACCCCGCTCGAGCGACAGAATGGCCTTCCACTTGGAGTAGAACTCGCCTATCGGCTCCATCCTGACCGCCGTGTAGACGTGGTTCCGCTGCCCCAACGCGCTCAAAGCCGAACTCAAGGCGAGGCTGTTGATCACGGTAGCCAGCATCCCCATCTGGTCCCCCTTCACCCGGTCAACCCCCTGGGCAGTACCGCTGAGCCCCCTGAAAATATTGCCACCACCAATCACGATAGCCACCTGTATACCCATTTGGGCGACCTCGTGAATCTGTTCGACGTACTCTTTCAGCCGCATCTCGTCAATACCAAACAGCTGGTCGCCCATCAGCGACTCGCCGCTTAACTTCAATAATACTCGGTTATACTTCATAGCATCTTTTCTTATGTTATGTACTATTTCTTTTCACTCTACTTTCAACGAAACTCCCGACAGATTAATTCGCTCTACGAATAACAAGCCCCATGTTTTTGTACAATTAACACCTGTTTTAAATTAAGGGTTTACGTAGGCAACCTCCTTAAAGGCGTAACACCGTACTTCTCCTCTATCCAATGTTCGCAACACCAGGTGACCGGAAGGCATCACCTCTTGAATAGCGGCTTGAAATCGGCCATTGTGATCCTCGTACCAGTGGTAGCCCTCCTTACGGTAAAGGCTTGACATATAGGCGGTATAGATCGCCTCTCGTTGCCCTTCATGCCACCTTATCCATTCCACATCAAGTTCGCCACCACTATCGTGTCTTCCCCGTACTCTATCCCGCGACCTCGTCTGACCTACATCAAATTCGGTCAACTTTTCGTTCCCTTCCCATAATCTTTCCCGTAGTCCCCCGTATAGGGAAAAAAACTCTTGTAAGAATACCTCAAGCAGCTTAACCCTATCATGCTCCATCCCGGTGATTTGCCACAGCGATGCCGGGTTAGGGAGTTCGTCCGGGAAGCTTTGCTGATTCACGTTGATGCCGATACCCACTACCGAACGGGTTATCTCTCCCCTTAACAGGTCGTTCTCGATAAGCATCCCCGCTATTTTTTTCTCTTTCCAGTAGATATCGTTGGGCCATTTGATACGAATATCATCGGTGAACCGATCAAGTACCCGCTTTACCGCCAACGAGGCGATGCGCGACAGGATGAACTGCTCGTTAACTTTTATTCTCTTGGGATAGAGAAGCAGACTGAACAGCAGGTTCTTGCCCTTTTCGGAACTCCAGCCGTTCCCCCTTTGTCCACGTCCCCGCACTTGGTAGTCGACCACGACCGTGGTACCCTCTTCAAGCGGTTCCTGACGGAGCCACTCCTTCAGGTAGTTATTCGTGGAGTCAACCTCCTCCAACCACAGCACACTATAATCGTTGCTCGACACTTCCATTACCCTTTACTTTAGGTATTCTTCGCTCAACACCACATTCATGTCATCTCGTTTCAGATTTGCCATGCTCACCTCAGTTTTACCCCGTTCAGTGGTTCAAGAATGGCAAAAAAGCATCTTCAATATGATCAATTTCCACCTGCCCCCGATTCCACACCACCGACACGATATCAAACCGAACCGGGTTATCCACCCGATTCATCTTCACGTAGATGTTGGCAGCCCGAGCCATGCGCCGCATCCGTTGCCGGTCTACCGACTCCTCGGGGTAGCCCCACTCGGTGGAAGCACGTGTCTTCACCTCGGTGAAGACGATAAACTCACCGTGCAGGGTGATAATATCAATCTCGTACCCCTGGAACCTCCAGTTCCGTTCGAGCAGCTGATGCCCTTTTGACGTGAGGTGATGCGCTGCCACCTCTTCCCCTTTCCTACCCAACTTATTGTGTTCCGCCATAATAAAAGCGGGCACGAAGCCCATTATTATACTCAACCTCCTCAATCCACGTGTATCGTGGTTTTCAATCTCGACCTTCGCCTTGAAAGCAAACAACAAGGGAAAGTTGAATGCCGTTGCTCAAAGCAAGCGAAAAGCCTACTGTTTAGCGTAAAAATACAAATTTAAGCCATTAATCCTTCTTTTTGGAAGAAATATTTCGTTTTTTTGTACTGGTAAAGGAAAAGCACCGCTTTTTCACTCTAAAAGCCACCTGTTTGGCGAGAACTATCAACGATCACGAGATGGGAACAACGAAGAGTAATTCACCTGGCAAAACGAGCAAGCTGAGAACCAAGCAAGCCGTGTTCATGCTGAGCGAAGAGGAGCATGACTTCATTCAATTTTACCTGAAAAAACAAAAAATCACGAACCGTTCTCGCTGGTATCGCGAAACGATAATCGCCCACGTGCTTAGGAGCATGGAGCAAGACTACCCTACCCTGTTCGAGGAAAACGAGATGAGGAGGTAACGGGAGCAGTAAGGAAAACAAGAAGGAGACAACAAGGATGCTGAACGATGACTACTTCATGCGGCAAGCCCTCCGGGAAGCGCACCTGGCGTTCGGGAAAGAGGAGGTACCGGTAGGTGCCGTTATCGTGGTTGACCAACGGATTATCGCCCGGGCACACAACCTCACCGAAACGTTGAACGATGTAACCGCGCACGCCGAGATGCAGGCCATCACGGCGGCAGCCAATATTCTTGGGGGAAAGTACCTGACCGACTGCACGCTATACGTCACTCTAGAGCCTTGCCCCATGTGTGCAAGCGCGATGCGATGGGCTCAGCTAAATCGGATCGTATACGGTGCTTCGGATGAGAAGCGGGGCTACAACAAGATATCCCCCCAACTCCTTCATCCAAAGACCATGGTTACCCGGGGGGTCATGGAGCAAGAGTGCAGCGACCTGCTAAAACTTTTTTTTGAACTATTGCGATAAGCCAAATGAGCAGAGGACAAGTTTACTTGGACTATGCCATGGCGAGCAATAGTCTAACTTTAGTGAACTATTGCGTTAAGCCAAATGAGCAGAGGACAAGTTTACTTGGACTATGCCATGGCGAGCAATAGCCTAACTTTAGTGAACTATTGCGATAAGCCAAATGAGCAGAGGACAAGTTTACTTGGACTATGCCATGGCGAG
>DUPB01000101.1 GCA_012838585.1 Bacteroidales bacterium | reverse complement strand
CGGGCGGACAAGCGTGTCTTCGCTTTCAACACATCACCGGGGAAACTCCTGTCTAACCCGATCCAAGTGGCTTCCCAATCTTGGCTGTTGGTGAACGCCATGACCCAAAAGGCCGGCTCGCTCCAGTCGGACCTGCCCAGGTTGGCGCGTGTTTTCACCTTCCAATAACAGGTGGCCCTGCTATCGAGCGGCTGCCCCTGGTAAAGCACGTTGGTGGATTGTTCGGAACGAACCCATCCCGAGTCCCAGATATCGCTCTCATCGGCATTGAGCTTTTCGAGCGAAGAGGCTACCAGTACCCGGTAGCCCGTCTGTTTCACACCACGGGCATTGGCATTTATCTCCCAGCTTAACGAGGGTTGTTCAACGTCTATGCCGACAGGGTTCTGCATGAACTCGCACCTCAAGTTGTCTATTTCGATCGTTGCTTTCTCGTTGCACGCGGGAAAAAGAAAGATGATTGCCGTTAGGTACGAGCAAAGGTGGCGAATCGTTTTCATAGGTCGGTGATTTTTACGTGTGAGAATAGGCTGGTGATCATGTCAATGCCCGTGGTAGAAATACTCATTTAGAAAAGGTGTTTAAAACAATACCTTACGCATGAAGCGCGAAGTGGCGACCGCGTCGTTCAGTTCAACCAGCTCCTCCAGTTCCGCGTAATTCTCTTCCACGATCCTCTCGAATTGACGTACCCACATGATGCTCTCTCCAATGGCATCCATGGCGTCTTCACGGTAGGGGTACTGGTCCATGGAGAGCCACCCTTCGTATCCCGTTTTCTTCAAGCTGAACAGCAGGTCGATATAGATGGTGCTGTGCACGGAGCCCACGATCATGTCGTCGTCCCACGACCCGTGGTTGTCGTTGAAGTGCATGTGGAACAGCAAGTCCCCGGCCCGTTTTGCCAAGACGACCGCTTCAGCCACGTTCTCACCGGCGTAGAAGCCGTGCCCGGTATCGATGCAAATTCCCACGTTATCGCAACCGGTCTCCTTCGCGGCCAGGATGGTGTCGGCCATTCTCGCGTGGAAGGAGAAGTTGCGCGGCTCCTTGGGCTTGTATTCCAGCGCGAATTTCAAGCTAGGGAACTCCTGTGCCAGCTTCGTGGTTCCTTCGCGAAGCCATTCCCGTTTCCTATCGTAATTGGTGGTGAGGAGGTAGTCGTACCCATCTTGTGCCATCCAGAGGTTCACCACCTTGCAATTCATCTCGAGCGCGATATCGCTCATTTGACGCAAGTAGTCGAGCGACTGTTGCCGTATCTCCGGGTCGTTGTTCGTGAGGGTACCCTTACCGTACTCTTTCACGGTGAACACGTCGGGTATGATGGAGACACAGGTCTTCCCGTAGTCCTCCAGCCTTTTTTTCATGTCTTTCACGTTGTCGGGGCGGATATCCCATGTCCCGACCAGCTCAATACCCTCCACGTGCGGGATCTTGACCGCTTGAGCCAACATCTCCTCGGTACTCGGGTTGTCCTTGTACCCTTTACAAAAACGATCGCACGTGTTTCCTAAATTTCCTAAAATAACTGAATACTTGTACATGATAATTTGTTTTTAAAAATGATATAACGGATAGTTACTATATATGCCAGTTGCAAGACGAACTGTATTCATGAATAGTCGTGTTGCTTGGATTCATTCATAGATCTCGGGAATATCAATCAGCGTTCGTTCAAACATTTTTTTACCTCCTTTCTCGTTGGGATGGTGATAGACCTGCCAACCCCAACTCCCGGAATAATCTTCCCAATACATGAGTGACTTATCTACCTCGACCCCATCCCCGTTAATAGAGGTGGCAAGGTCGAATTTACAACCGTTAACGCCCAGTTTCGCGCGTACTTTCCCGATTAACTCGTTGTTGTCAATTTGCGTTCCACTTTCGTTACATGGAATGTTGTTGAGTATCGGGATAGCACCCTGTTCCCTGATGTAATGAACCAACTCGGTCAGGTTCTCCTCGGTATTGCCGCCGTTGGTGCCGATAGTTACCATCACGTATTTGGCGTCAATATAGGGCAGTTCGTTTTTTATGTAATCGAGTACCATCGTGATGGTTCCCCCGCCTCTCCCGCTCGACATAGCATTGCCTTTCAGCCTGTTGATGATCATTTGCGTCCAGGCTTCCGGAAAATCGGCAGTTGGGAAGTACCCTTCTGGTTGAGTGATTGAATCCCCGTATAGCAACAGGTTAACCGATTTTTTTAAGGCGCAAACGGTAATTCGTGTTACCAAAACAGAGGATCCCTCCACCAACCCGAAACAGTAGTGATCCCATTGCATGCCAACGGCAAACCCGTTTTGCAGGGCACCGGCACCTACTCCTCCTTGGCCGTCGTTGGTAACCGAGATGTCGACTTTTTCACCTGTTCCTATATCGATGATGCATACCTTTGCCTGTTGATAGATATGGTAGATCTCAACGATATATTCACGGTTTCCCTCGAGGAAGGGAACTGGTTGCTCCTTTGCCGGACTGGTGGCGATGGAAATACGTTTTTTGGGCACGTCCACGAAAGCGTTAAAGTCACCTTCGCTGCTTCTAAAGATCATCTTGGCATCGTGAGCCGGTTTTACCCGATACCTGACCATTCGCTCGGCCAACGCGTAAAATTTGTCGAGTTTCACGACACCCCCTGTTCCGGTCACCTTTAACCCTTCTGCGGTATGCTGCGCCACACCGTTTAACTGCAATTCCGGAACAGGGTTTTGGTTGAGCCTCACATTGTAGAGAACGTTCCCCGGTTCAGGCTCGGCTGCTTCCACGGTCACGGGGAGATAAACATGGACTTGCTCGTGCTGAACGCTTATAACGGCTTTTCCCACGGCAACGGCCTCTACCAATCCGTTGACGACGGTGGCCACCGACTCGTCCGATGAGGACCATTGAAAGGTGGGCTGATGGGCAACAGAGGGAACGGGGTACGCTATCACCTGCTCTTTGTCGCCTACCCGCATGGTTAAGGAGGCTTTGTTCAGTTGGATGTTTTCCAACTTGTATCCCTCTTCTGTTTCGCTTTGCCCGCACCCCAAGGAAAATAAAGTCGGGAAAAATAGCAAGGCGAAACCTAAAAAAAACTTGCTTGCACGGTTAGTCATAGGTACTCCTTTTTATTGAGCCATAACGGTTGTCCTTTCCGAAACCAAGTTAAAATGATTCACGGTCTCTATACTTATTGTCGCCTTAACGTTTCCGGTCACCCGGATGATGAATCTCTTTTCAGGCACTTCAACCGGGATGGTGTTGTCTCCATTGGTGTCAAATGATTGGTAAGCACCTGATTCCGGTAAAACCCCAACAAGCACCCCGTCTTTGTAAATGTTGAATTTCAATAT
>DUPB01000100.1 GCA_012838585.1 Bacteroidales bacterium | reverse complement strand
GCTCCATCGGGGTATTCCCCGGCCAGATATTCTCAAACAGTTATAAACAGAGGGGTGTTGATAACCCCTATCCTCGCTCAATAGACAAAATTATCGTATAACATAATTAACAATATACAAAATTATCGTATAGCAAAACTAAAAACGGGGTCAAATTGCTCTTTTTTATCTATTTTTGTGGATTGTAAAACGGAAAAAGTCAACACCATGCTTCCAATCAAAGAGAGAGAGCGGATAAGAGCGCTGATGCAACAAGAGATCATACCGGCTATCGGTTGTACCGAACCCATGGCGGTATCGCTATGCACCGCTAAGGCAACCGAGGTTTTGGGTGAGCAGCCCGACAGGATTACCGTATCCCTTAGCACCAACGTGTTAAAAAACGCCATGGGCGTCGGCATACCGGGTACCGGCATGATAGGGTTACCCATTGCCATCGCCTTGGGTGCGCTGATGGGGAAATCGGAGAACGGGCTGGAGGTACTCAAAGGGCTCACACCGGCCGACGTTGAAAAGGGGAAGCGGTTTATCGATGAGGGTAGGATTACCATCCGTCACCAGGAGAACGCCCCCGACACCCTATACATCAAGGTCGTTTGCCACGCGAAGGAGAACCGTGCCACCGCGGTAATCCAAGGAAGCCACACCTCCTTCTCATACATCGAGAAAAATGGGACAATTCTCCTCGAAAAGAAGACGGAAAGCCAAGAGGAAGCCGATGAAACGATCTGGCTAACCTTTCAAAAAACGTACGACTACGCGATTCTCTCACCTATCGAGGAGCTGGCCTTTATCCTTGATGCCGCCAAGATGAACAAGGAGGCGGTAGAAAGCTCTCGCGAAGGACTGTTTGGCCACGACGTCTCGAAGAAAATCGAGGGAGAAAAAGGAAGATACCTGTTTGGCGACAACCTACACAGCCAGATGTTGGTCTCCACCACCGGGGCTTGCGATGCGCGCATGGCCGGAGCGATGGTACCGGTGATGAGCAACAGCGGCAGCGGTAACCAAGGTATCGCGGCTACCCTGCCGGTGCTGACGTACGCCGAGAACACGGGATGCTCGGAAGAGCAGTTGATCCGTGCGCTGGTACTCAGCAACCTCTCGATGATCTACATCAAGCAGTATATCGGTCGGCTATCCCCGTTATGCGGCTGCGTGATCGCTTCTACCGGGGCGAGCTGCGGTATCACCTACCTCATGGGCGGCACCTACAGACAGATAACCTATGCCGCCAAAAACATGGTCGCGAACATCACCGGTATGATTTGCGATGGGGCCAAACCCAGCTGCGCGTTGAAAATCGCGAGCGGTGTCTCCACGGCAACCCTGTCCGCGCTGATGGCTATCGAGGACACCACGGTCACCGACCAAGAGGGGATTGTCGATGACGATATCGATAAAACCATCGAGAATTTGGCATTGATAGGAACGAAAGGAATGAACGAAACCGATCAGATCGTGTTGGATATATTAACGAACAAATAAAACAAAGAATCGTATGAAAAAAACAGTACTTCGAGCGATAACCATCCTCCTGTTTCTGGCAGCCCTGCCGGTTGCCGCGCAATCTCCCATTTCATGGAAGTTCTCCCTAGAAGACGCGGGGAACGGGGAAGTCGCCCTTATTGCCAAAGCAACCGTAGAACAGGGCTGGTACATGTACGACACCCAAATCCCGGAGGGTGGACCCACGCCTACCCAAATCGAATTCGACCGGGTAGAGGGTGCGGAAGCGGTTGGTAAATTCCAAGCAAGAGGGGTTAAACCGTCCGTCAAGTACGACGATATCTTCGAGATGGAGATCGGCTCGTTCACCGGGACCGTTGAGTTCGTGCAACGCCTCAAGGTAAAGGATAAGAAACAGTTCATCGCGGAGGGGAGCGTACGTTCCCAGGCGTGCAACGAGCAGACCTGCACACCCCCGCTACCAGTCGATTTCTCCTTCTCCGAAGCGCAGCTGCCGGCTACCTTAACCATCGCCCCCGCGGCCGCTCAAACCCCTGTCGCAACGGCAAAGGATAGTGAAAGCGTGACGACTCCTAGTGGGTTAGCGTCGAGCGCAGTAGTATCTGGTGAGGCTGTGCCGAGCGTAGCGGCAACAAGAATTCTTTCTCCGGCGGAGGCCGAACGGGAAGCACTGCAATCCGCTTCAGAGACAACACCGGAGGGAGCTGCCGCAAGCCTCTCGCTGGGCAGTATCGACCTCGAAGCTTTATGGACACCCGTGATCGAAGAACTCAACACGTTAGGTAACGAGGACCCCACGAAAGGCTCGCTGTGGAGCATCTTGCTAAAAGGGTTCCTCTGGGGATTCGCGGCACTGCTTACCCCCTGCGTATGGCCCATGATCCCGATCACGGTCAGCTTCTTCCTCAACCGCAACCAGAAGAACCGGAAAAAGGCAATTAAAGACGCTGCTATTTACGGGGCCTCTATCGTGATTATTTACGTCACCTTAGGGCTAATCGTTACTGCCATCTTCGGTGCCAGCGCGCTCAACACCATGGCCACCAGCGCGACCTTCAACCTGATCTTCTTCGCGCTGCTCCTTATCTTCGCCATCTCGTTCATGGGCGCGTTCGACCTGGTGCTACCCGCCTCCTGGACCAACAAGATGGACAGCAAGGTCGACAGCACGAGCGGATTCATCAGCCTCTTCTTCATGGCGTTTACCTTGGCACTCGTCTCCTTTTCCTGCACCGGCCCCATCATCGGCTGGTTGCTGGTAGACGCTGCCACGCACGGCAACTTCCTCGCGCCCGCCATCGGCATGTTCGGCTTCGCGGTGGCCCTGGCCATCCCGTTCACGCTCTTCGCCATCTTCCCCTCCTGGCTGAAGTCGCTCCCCAAATCGGGCAGCTGGCTCAACTCTGTCAAGGTGGTGCTCGGTTTCATCGTGCTGGCCGTCTCGTTCAAGTTCCTGTCGGTTGCCGACCTGGCTGCCGGGTGGGGCCTCTTGAACCGGGATCTCTTCCTCTCCATCTGGATCGTACTCTTCGCCATGCTCGGTTTTTACCTGTTGGGAAAGATCAAGTTCAAGGGCGATAGCGATCTCGCGCACGTCTCCGTCACACGGGCCTTCCTCGCGATAGCATCGTTTACCTTCGCCATCTACATGGTGCCCGGGCTGTGGGGCGCTCCCCTCAAGCCCCTCAGCTCCATCGTCCCGCCGCTATCTACACAGGACTTCAAGCTGGGAGACAAGCCGATGAGCCTGGTCTTTGACGATTACGAGACGGGGATGGCCTACGCGGTCCAGGCTGATAAACCGGTACTCCTTCAGTTCGGGGGCCACGGCTGCGTCAACTGCCACAAGATGGACGCGACCGTGCTGGCGGACGACAAGGTACGTGAACTGATCGAAGAGGAGTTCGTCTTTATAACCCTTATGGTAGATGAACGCACCCGCCTTCCCGAAGTCATGGAGGTGGAAGAGAACGGAAAAACCACGAAACTGAGGACGGTAGGCGACAAGTGGAGCTACCTGCAACGCCACAAGTTTGGTGTGCAGTCGCAACCCTTCTACGTGGTGTTGGATCAGCAAGGGAAACCACTCTCTCCCTCGCACGTATTTGACGAAAGCGTGGATAACTACGTGATGTTCCTACAGACCGGACTTCGCAACTTCAAACAATCAGGAAAGGAGTAAAACGCGTATGAGTCGACGGGAAGAGAGGATGAAGGCATTTGGTCGGCTACTCGACGTCATGGACGAACTGCGGGAGAAATGCCCGTGGGACCGCGAGCAGACCAACGAGAGCTTACGGGCCAACACCATCGAAGAGACGTACGAGCTATCGGAAGCCATCCTCGCGGATGACAACGACGAGATTAAGAAGGAGCTGGGCGACCTGCTCCTTCATGTTGTCTTCTACTCGAAGATAGGCGAAGAGAAACGAGCTTTCGACGTGGCCGATGTTTGCCACGCGATTAGCGACAAGCTCATCTTCCGCCACCCCCATGTGTTTGGAGAGGCGAAAGCTGAAGACCCCACCGCGGTAGCCAAGACGTGGGAGCAAATCAAGCTCAAGGAAAAGGGGGGTAACAAGACGGTATTGGAAGGTGTTCCCGTCGCCCTCCCCTCCATGGTGAAAGCCTACCGCATCCAGGATAAGGCCCGCAATTACGGGTTCGACTGGGACCGGCGGGAGCAGGTCTGGGACAAGGTAAGGGAAGAGATTGGCGAACTGGAAGAAGAGATCGGGACGATGGACGACGACCGGATGGAAGCAGAGTTCGGCGACCTGCTTTTTGCCATCATCAACGCCGCGAGGCTCTACGGCGTGAACCCCGACAACGCGCTGGAACGAACCAACCGGACGTTCATCCGCCGGTTCACCTACATGGAAAAGGTGGCCAAGGAAACGGGCCGCGACCTCCGGAAGATGACGCTCGATGAGATGGAAGTCATCTGGCAAGAAGCGAAGCGGGAAGAGCGGCGCGATAGCACGCTACTTGCCGACCCGCCATCGAGTTAACACGTTGTCCTTCTTCGGGAATATCCCGTTTTTCTTCGAGCGCACATCCTCAACGACGTAGAAGATATCGCTATCGAAATCGTCCAGCGTGCGGGCCAGTTTCTTAAACTCTTTCCTGCCCACCACGATCTCCACGATATCTACCTCGTCGGTCGATCCTACCCCTCGTGTCAACGTGGCTCCCACATCCAGTTTGTTCAAGGTCTGCACCAAATCCCGCCCATTCTTCTGGGTATAAATGCGGCAAAGCACGATCCCATAGGCGATTTTATCCTCGATGATGAGCCCGATGTAGTTGCCAGCGGCGTAACCGGCCGCGTACGACAGGTAGGAGACCATATCGTTGGCCCTAACCAGGATCTGCGAGATAATCACCACCCAGATAAACACTTCCACGAAACCGATAAGGGGTGCTTTGGCCTTATCCCCTTTCGAGACAAAGATAATACGCAATGTGCCGAGCGATACGTCAACGATACGCCCGAAAAAAATCATAATGGGCAAAAGCCACGGGTAAACATCTAAAAAATCAAACATATTAAAGTATAAGTATAAAATTTACAATGAAAAGTAAAAACAAAGCATAGTAGGCAAATGTTCAATATTACTAACGAAAGCCACCTATGTTCGTCGCTTTGAAAACCTAAAAACAACCTAAACGCGATAGGCGAATATTCAAAAACCAATTTAAAGAAACCAACTATAGCAGGTATTTTCTGAGGGCCCCCACCGGCACGCCCTTGCGGCGCGCGTAGTCGGCCAACTGCTCATCATCGATATCGCCCACCGCGAAGTATTTGGACTCCGGGTGCGCGAGGAAGAGGCCGCTGACCGACGCGTTGGGATACATCGCCCCGTTTTCGGTGAGCGAGATTCCTATCTCCTGGCTGTCCAGCAAGTCGTGCAGGATAAAGTTCGACGATTGATCGGGTATGGACGAATAACCAACTGCAGGGCGAATGCCGACATACTTCACCGCGAACATCTCCTCCACGCTAAGAGCCTCCTTTTGCGCATACCCCCAGTAAGTGCGCCGCACTGCCGCGTGCAGCCACTCGGTGGCGGCCTCCGCCAGGCGATCAAGCAGCGACCGCATCAACAAGCCGTTATAATCATCGCCCTCTTCCTCGTACCGTTTCAGTTGCTCGCCGGCTCCCGCCCCCGCGGTCACCATGAAAGCCCCGGCGTAGTCATTAATACCCTGCAAATTGGGTGCCACGAAATCGCTTAGGCAGAGGTAGCTGTTCTCGCCCGATTTCACCTGCTGCCGAAGCAGGGGAAACGGTGTGCCATCCAGGTAGATAGTATCCGCATCGCTCCAGGCCTCGTACAGTCCGAAGAGCGCCTTCACGTACTCCGCCTCTTCCCGGATGAACCGCGACAGCATCACCTGCGCGTCGTCATAGAGTCGGGCTGCCTCCAATGCCCGTTCACGTTCCGCCTCACGGAACGTTGACGCCCACGTCTCGCGTGATGCATTATCCTTGGGCACCTTGGTGACCGTGTGGAACCTGGCCGACAGCTTCCAGGCGTGGAAGAAAAACTTCCAGTTGATATAGGGAACGACCTCCCGAACAGGGATCGGATCCAACTTGATCCGACCCAAGGTCGCTGGTCTTGGAGAGACATACCTTTCCCAGTCGATAGCGTATGTATGGGCACGCGCTTCTTGTAGGGAGACAAGGCGCTCCTTTCTCACCGCACGGCCCTCTCTCAACCGTTCGTACTCCTCCCTCACCTGTTGGATATACCCTTCCCTACGCTCATCGCTCACCAGGTTAGCCACGGCCGCGGGGCTTTGCGACGCGTCCTTCACGTGTACCACCCCATGGCCGTACTTCGGCTCGATCTTCAACGCGGTGTGCAGCTTAGAGGTGGTTGCCCCACCAATCATCAACGGGATTTTCAGCCCCGCTTTCTCCATCTCGGTGGCCACCACCGCCATCTCCTCCAGCGAGGGAGTGATTAGTCCGCTCAACCCAACGACATCCACCTTCTCCCGGATAGCCGTCTCGATAATCTTCTCCGGTGGCACCATCACCCCCAGGTCCACCACCTCGTAATTGTTGCAAGCCAACACGATACCCACGATGTTCTTACCGATATCGTGCACGTCGCCCTTCACCGTGGCCAAGAGTACCTTCCCCGCCCTGGTCGCATCGTTTCCCGACCCTTTCTCCGCCTCCAATGCCGGCTGCAGAATCGCCACCGCCTGTTTCATGGTACGCGCTGCCTTAACCACCTGCGGTAGGAACATCTTGCCCGACCCAAAGAGGTCGCCCACCCGATTCATCCCATCCATCAACGGCTTGTCGATAATGTCCACCGCACGCGGGTAGTGCGTTAACGCTTCGGCGAGGTCCTCTTCCAGGTGGTCGCCAATCCCTTTAACCAAGGCGTAACCCAGTCGCTCCTCCAGCGGGTAGCCGCGCCACTCCTCCACCCGCTCCCGTTCGCCACCGGCAACCTTCTCACCCTTCACCCTCTCGGCGTACTCCATCAACCGCTCCGTTGCATCTCCCCGGCGGTTGAGGATCGCGTCTTCAACCCGCTCTTTTGCCTCCCCGGGAATCTCCTCGTAGATGACCGATTGGGCGGGGTTGACGATCCCCATATCGAGTCCCGCCTTAATCGCGTGGTAAAGGAACGCGGAGTGCATCATCTCCCGGATAGCATCATTACCCCGGAAGGAGAACGACAGGTTGCTGATCCCGCCACTCACCTTGGCGTGGGGCAGGTTCTCCTTGATCCAGCGGGTGGCCCGTATAAAGTCGACGGCGTAGTTGGCGTGCTCCTCGATGCCGGTGGCGATCGCCAGCACGTTAGGGTCGAAGATGATATCGTGCGGGTCAAACCCGTTCTTGGTAAGCAGCTGGTAAGCCCGACCGCAAATCTCGATGCGCCGTTCAAACGTGTCGGCCTGCCCCTTCTCATCAAACGCCATCACCACCACGGCCGCCCCGTACTCCTTTATTCGATTCGCTTGCCAGATGAACTCCGCCTCCCCGTTCTTGAGCGATATGGAGTTAACGATCGGCTTGCCCTGCACGCACTTCAACCCGGCTTCCAACACCTCCCACTTTGAGGAGTCGATCATCACGGGCACCCGCGACGCGTCGGGGTCCGATGCCAGCATGTTCAAGAAGCGGGTCATCTCCTCCGCGCCATCGAGCAGGCCGTCGTCCATGTTAACATCGAGCACCTGTGCCCCGTCCTGCACCTGTCCACGGGCAATCGCGAGGGCCTCTTCGTAGCGCTTCTGCTGGATTAGCCGCGCAAAGCGACGTGAACCGGCCACGTTGCACCGCTCCCCGATGTTCAAGAAGTTGAGCGCCGGCGACACCTCCAGTCGCTCCAGGCCGGAGAGCTGCATATAGCGTGGGGGAGTGGCTTTCCGGTGCGGTGTGGCGTGCTCCACCATACGGGTGTACTGCGCGATATGCGCCGGCGTGGTGCCACAGCAGCCCCCCACGATATTCACCAACCCCTCGTCGATAAACTCCTGCATCTGCGCCGCCATCCTCTCCGGTGTCTCGTCGTACTCACCCAGCTGGTTGGGTAGCCCGGCGTTGGGGTAAACGCTGATGTAGAACGGTGCGATTTGCCCCAACTCCTTCGCGTACGGCTTCAGGTCGGCCGCCCCAAACGAGCAGTTCAACCCGATGGTCAAGGGATTGGCATGGCTTACCGATGTAACGAACGCCCCAAGTGTCTGCCCCGAAAGGGTCCTGCCCGCCTTGTCGGAAATGGTAACCGAGAGCATGATGGGGAGGGGATGTCCCGTCTCCTCCCCCACCTCCTTGGCCGCGAGGATGGCTGCCTTCGCGTTCAGCGTATCGAAGATGGTCTCGATTAACAGCAGGTCCACCCCACCCTCCGCGAGCGCGAGGATTTGCTCCTTGTAGGACGACTTGAAGTCATCGAACGTGGCGGCCCGGAACATCGGCTCCTCCACCCGGGGGCTCATCGAGGCAGTTTTGTTGGTCGGCCCAATGGCGCCCGCCACGAAGCGCGGTTTGCCGGGCGTGGCACGGGTGAACTCGTCGGCTGCCTCACGGGCTACGCGTGCGGCACACCGGTTCATCTCGCCCACCCAGCGCTCCAGCTTGTAGTCGCCCTGCGATATCGAGGTCGCGTTAAAGGTGTTGGTCTCGATGATATCGGCACCGACCTCCAGGTAGGCCCGGTGAATCTCCCCGATCACATCTGGACGGGTAATGGAGAGGATGTCATTGTTACCCCTGAGCAGCACCTCCGAATGGGTAAAACGGTCGCCCCTGAAGTCCTCTTCGGTCAGCCCGTATCGCTGTATCATCGTGCCCATCGCGCCATCCAAGATAAGGATGCGGTCAGCCAGTATGTTTTCTATCGTCATAAAACGTTCACTGAAGTTAGACTATTCCTCGCCATGGCCTTGTCCAAGTGAACTTGGCCAACGCTCATTTGGCTTAACGGAATAGTTCACTGAAGTTAGACTATTCCTCGCCATGGCCTTGTCCAAGTGAACTTGGCCAACGCTCATTTGGCTTAACGGAATAGTTCCTTTTTAGTGTTAATGAAAGAATCCCCCGTCTTATCCAAACCACTATCCAGGCAAGCGTGAGCCTCACCCCAAGGATCAACCCGAATGAAACCCCCAAGGCAACGAACAGCAGGTTATCCTCAATTACCGAGTGCGACACCGCCAGGTGGTGATTCAGCAGGTCGGCCTCAGTTCGGGTCACCTTCCCCTCCCTCATCTGGTCAATCATCAGCGCCCCGCCGTATGCCAGTCCCACGATATAACCAATCAGCCACAGGAAGGTAGTGCTCGTCGGGAGTCCAAAAAACTTCATCAGCGGCTCCACCGCCTTGCTCAAGCGGGGAATCAAGTTGTACTCCTGTAGAAGCAGGTAGAGAAGGTGCAATACAAAAACAATGCTCGCGATGATGAGCGAAGTGGCCAACGACGTTTGTAGCCAGGCCATCAACAACTCCGGGATGCTGCTTATCGCCTCGATACCGGTCTGCGTGAAAATGGGCATGCCCATCTCTCGCGGGAGGATCAGGTTCAACACGAAGCCAATCGCGATGCTGGCCGTGATACGCAGCAAACTCATGCCCCAGAAGGAGTTCCCCGTTCTCGCTTGTACCGCGCTCTCCACGGGGAGGTTATGCGCGATCTGGCACATCAACGCGAGGATGGTCAACTCCCTTAACGTGAGAGACATCGAGGTGATGATGGCCAACGGGGCGTAGAGAGGCAAGAAGATGCTGGTAACAAACACGATAGCCGTGCTTCCAGGCAGTCCCAGGTAGTTGAATACCGGATCCAAGTAGGTCGCCACCAACGCGATAATACCATAATAGTCGAGGAACCTTACCACCAAGGATATGGGCAAGATGATCTTCAACAGCCAGAGGATGGTAGGACCTGCTTTTTTAAGGGCAGGAACCAGTATCTTATCTCGGAATCGCATATACTTCTCCCATTACATGACAACCCAAAACAAGGCGTCAAAAGAGTGATTACCTTTTGAACATCCTGTCCATGCTTCGCTTGTCCTCTTTCTCCCGCAGGGAGTGCCTTTTATCGTACGCTTTCTTTCCCTTGGCCACGGCGATCACCAGCTTGGCCAACCCCTTCTGATTGATGAACAGGCGAACGGGTATGATGGTGAAGCCTGTCTCCTTGGTCATCCGCGACAGCTTACGCAACTCGTTCTTATTCAGCAACAGCTTCCGATCACGGCGGGCAGCATGGTTGCTGTAAGTGCCGTAAAAGTACTCCGCGATATACATGTTGCGCACCCACAGTTCACCCCGCTCGAACATGCAGTAGGTATCCACCAGGCTCGCCTTACCTAGCCGGATCGATTTGATCTCCGTCCCGGTAAGCACAATACCCGCGGTAAAGGTCTCCAGCAATTCATAATCGAACGTGGCGCGTCTATTCCTTATATTGATCGGTGACTGTTTCATCCATTCAACCTAAGTTGATAAAAGTGGGGGTTCCCCCTGCCGTTGTATTGGAGTGCAAAGGTACGAGAATCTTGTTAATAAAAAAACCGTGACACGGGGCCACGGTTAGAAAATGATGATTGGAACAAACCTTCCCCTGAAACTACTCTTTAACAACCTGCATGATGTAATATTGCGAGGTTTTGTACAGTTCCACATGGCCGCCAACGTCACGGTAGTAACGGAAGTAGACGTGCAAGTCCTTGTACGCGTTCTTGGAGGGCAGGCTGGCCGCGTAATGATCATGAATCGGCTTCAGATTAACCGCGTGCAATACCTCTGACTGATCCTTATCCACGGTCCCCGGCGCATCTACCAATCGAATATCAATGATTACCTCGTTTTCATTACCCTCGTTCACATCGTGATAAAAGGCCAGCGTCTTTTTACCGCCATCCCCCTTTTTATACCCGAAATTACATATCCAGTGGTGATCGAAGTAGGGACCCCCGTAAAACAGATGATTAAATGAGGTCAGTGGTATTTCCTGACCTGGGTCCACCTTTTCGATAGGTGCGGCAACAGGCCAGAGGCTCGATTGATCTACCGGATCCGATATCTCCATAACCGTGGCATTGTAAACACCCTCTTCGGTAATGCTGTTCTCGCTCTCTTTCCAGCTATACTTTACATATACAAAGCTACCGGGAAGTTCCATCTTGATCTCCGGGGAAGTGATGGGCAACCCATCAAGCGTCCGGGCGTACACTGTTCCCATTTCCGTACATGTTATATAGGAAAGCGGGGATCCCGTGTAGGAGGTTTCACCGCCTGCCATACAGGAGGTCATCAGGAACGTTGCCCCGATGACCGTGAATAACAAAATAACATTTTTCATTTTCTCCATATTCTTTTTGATTCGTGTTAAAACTCAAACTTTAACCCAACGTTCAGATCCAACACGATCTTCTGGTCGGAGTAAATGGTTTTATGTTCGTTTTCTGCATTGAAGTAATAGGCGCCCCCTATTTTCCCGTACAACCTTAACCGGTTATATAACGGGTACGAGAGTCCCACACCCACGTTCAATGATAGTTGCGGATTTCGTTGCGAGATTTTCACCACCTCCCTTTTCAGGGACTGGCTGTTGCCTATTATCTCCTCCTCACTCAACTGTTTGAAGTTACCGTACACGTCTTTTTCAATCATTCCACCGACAGACGCGTAAAGGTTAAGCTTGTTAAGTGAGAAGACGGTGTAGTTCAGGCTCAACGGCAGGCCAATATAGTGAAGATGCTGTGTCTCGTACGCGTCAAGGCTGGAACTCTCATTCCGCACCTTGGATAAAAGATAGCTGTAAACGAGGCCGGATTCAATGGAAAGTCCGTCGATAATCTCCTTTGAGAGGGTGATGCCGAACGAGAGGGGTTGATTGTGCTCCATCTCCGAAACGTTATCGGTAACTTTCTGGGTAGCGTACAGAGGGATAGGGACTTCCTCTCCCATTTCGTTATCAGCAGGCGTACTACGTAAGGTCATAGGCCTGTTGACAACTTGCTGGTAGGAATGCAATCCGCCACGACCGCCCATCGCGAGGAGCAGGGGCTCGTCATTTTCACGCCGCCTCATCCCTTCCATCAGTAACCTATCCCATTTATCCTCCACGGTCAGCACTTCCTCCTCCTCAGAGCGATTACTTGATTCGAGTGATAAGACGCTATTATGCTTGGAAACTGCCGCGTGCATTCGGGTTATCGCCTCTTCCACCTTTTTCCCGATTGCCAACTGAACATTGGCAACCTCGGTGGGACCAGAGGCAATATGAACCTCATTCAACACCCTGCTTGGGGGCATCTTTAACGCCGCACCCGCCTTCACCTTAGAACCCAAACCCACATCTCGGCTCGTTTTCGAAGGCGACTCGGGTATTGCTCCCAAGCTTGCTTCCGTACCCCCTTCCGAAGGCGCCAACACTTCGGTTTCCACGGAGACGGACTCCATTTTCGTCTCGTCAAGCCTGTCTATGGTCCTATCCGTAGCAGTGGTTTCCGCGACCAAAGAATCGGGTTGCTCCCAAGGCCGTTGTATGAACAACACGCTCCCCACGATAAGCAAAAGCACCGCCACCGCGGATGCCACCGCGTAGCGCCACCGTCTCCGGGGTGTTAGCACCACGGGCACGGCCTCGTTCAGCGCCTTCTCCAAACGTTGCCACCCGTCGGGCGGCACCTCTCCCTTGAAGTCGTTGAACTTCTCTTGAAACTGTTTTCGTATATAATTATCCGAACTCATTGTACTAATCTTCGCTGGTTTTTACTCAGGATAGTCGAAATCTTCTTCTGCAACAGGGACTTGGCCCTAAAAAATTGCGATCGCGAGGCAGCTTCGTTGATGCCCAATTCGCGGGCAATCTCCTTGTGCGACATCTCCTCGAAGATAAACAGGTTGAAAACGGTTCTATACCCGGGCGGTAAACTCCTGATCATCTCGAGCACCTCTTCCCTCGGAATATCCCCAATATCAAGCAAGTCGTCCTCCTGAAGCTCCACCGTATTAGAAGAGTGGTATCCGTACTCATCCATGAACTTCAGCTTCTGCTTTTCCGCACGGTAATGTTCCAATGCCAGATTCACGAAAATCCTCCTTAGCCAGCCTTCAAAAGAACCCTTGCCCGTGTACGAGCCAATCTTTGTAAACACGCGAATGAACCCATCGTGCAACAGGTCGCGAGCGGTCTCTTCCTCCCTGCAGTAACGCAAGCATACCGCCATCATTGTCGGAGCATATCGCTCGTACAACGCTCGTTGAGCATCACGATCCTGTTTCTTACACGCTATGATCAGTCGATCATCGTCCATTCCACTTTGTAGTTCATTATGATAGATGGAAAATAAAGAAAAACGCTGCACGGGTAGGCCCGTTTTACAAGAATTTATCTTTTTTTAAGAAACAAGCCCCATGTTTTCTCACTTCATCATTTCCTCATCAAAAGTACAACTGGATAGAAAACCTTGCAAGAAAATATATTTAAAGAATGTGTATTTATAAATTGCAGTCTATCTGTTTTTTATTTATTTTTGCACTATTAGATTCGGTGTAAACTGATTCAACAAATTAGAAATGAACCCTACATGGTTAAAACAGTCATTTCACTTTGAATAATTATTTTAAACATCAAAGATTCCATACACCAAAATGTAAAAAATTAAAATAATCGTATGAAAGATTTTGTAAAGATCATGCTGGCCTCCGCGTTGGGCTTCCTTATCGCCCAAATCTTGTTGTCCTTTATCGCGCTTATCTTCTTCGTGGGCGCGATGGGCTCCCTCATGGGTTCTATGTCGTCCGACAAGTTCATCCTGCAAGAGAACTCGGTATTAAACTTGCGGTTAAACGCCCCCATCAACGAGCGGGTGGCCGAAGATGATCCCTTCACCTCTCTCCTTACCTCCGACATGCCTTCACCAATGGGGTTAAACGAGGTCGTGAGCGCGATTCGCAAGGCCAAGAACGAAGATAAGATCAAAGGCATCTACCTCGACTCCCGAAACCTATTGGCCTCTACAGCCACGTTGGCCGAGATTCGCCAAGAATTGGAACGCTTCAAGGAGAGCGGCAAGTTCATCGTGGCCTACGCCGACACCTACACGCAGGGAGGCTACTACCTGGCCTCAGTGGCGGATAAAGTGGCGTTAAACCCGCAAGGCATCCTGGATCTACACGGGCTTGTCGCCACTCCCTTCTTCATTAAGGAAGCACTAGACAAACTGGGCATCCAGGTGCAGGTATTCAAGGTGGGTACCTACAAGTCGGCCGTGGAACCGTTCATCCAAAACGAGATGAGCGAAGCGAACCGGGAGCAGATCGCCTCGTTCCTAAACGACTCCTGGAGTACCATGCGTGCCGATTTCGCTGCTTCCCGCTCCCTCACGGAGGAGGCTATCGACTCGCTGGCCAACACGCTACCCCTGTTGCAACCTGCTGAAGCCCTCCTAGAGGCGGGGTTAGTGGACACGCTGCTCTACGAGACCGAAATGAAAGCGTACCTGCGCACCCTCCTCGACATCGACGAAGATGCCAAAATACCCTCTGCTACGGTCAGTGACATGAAGTCGGTGAAAACCAAGAGCATAAGGAAGACGGAAAATTCAATCGCCCTTCTCTACGCCTACGGCAACATCATCTCGGGTAGCGGCTCCACCGAAATCCAGGATAAGTATCTGGTTAATCAGATTGAAAAGCTAAAAAACGATGATGAGATCAAGGCGGTGGTCTTTCGAATCAACTCGGGGGGAGGCAGCGCCTACGCGTCCGAACAGATATGGAAGGCGATTTCGGAATTGAAAGAGGTGAAGCCGGTAATTGCCTCGATGGGCGATATGGCCGCGTCGGGGGGGTATTACATCGCCTGCAACGCGGATAAGATCGTGGCACAACCCACCACCCTAACTGGATCTATTGGTGTATTTGGGATCATCCCGAGCTTCGAGGGGACCGCAAGGAAAATAGGTGTCCGCACCGATATGGTGAAGACCAACGAGTTTGCCGACTTCGGTGACATTACCCGTCCCCTTAACGATCGGGAGGGTGAGAAGCTGCAGGCCACGATTGAACGGGGGTACGACCTCTTCCTGACACGCTGTGCCGATGGACGCAACATGGAGAAGGACTCGCTGGCCCTCTACGCGGAAGGTCGCATCTGGACTGGGAACCAAGCCAAGGAGATCGGGCTCGTGGACGAGCTGGGAGGCATCGAGCGGGCCATCGAGATTGCCGCCGAGGAGGCCAACCTGGGTAAGAGTTACGTGGTATTTGAATATCCGCGACTCCGCTCCCGCCTGGATGAACTGATCAATCCCATGAAGGAGGATATAGCCGCTCGAACGCTGAAAGAGCACTTGGGCGAAAGCTACGGGATTTTCATGCTGCTGAAGGATCTTAAACAGCAGGAATATCTGCAGGCACGTATCCCTTACGATTTGAATATTCACTAACCTGCTCCCCCGATTAATCTAGTGCAACCTGTTGGTAACATACGTCGCTCGTTACTGCCACTATCGTGGCTGTACGGGGGCATTGTGAACCTGCGAAATTGGCTATTCGACCGCAATGTGCTCAAGCAACGGTCGTTTGATGTACCGGTTATTTGCGTGGGTAACCTCACCGTGGGCGGCACTGGAAAGACCCCCCATATTGAATACCTTATCCGGTTGCTCTCGAAGCAATACAAGGTGGCGGTACTAAGCCGGGGGTACAAACGAAAAAGCAAGGGATTCAAGGTGGTTGAAATGGACTCCCGGGTACAAGATGTTGGGGATGAGCCGCTCCAGATCAAGCGCAAGTTCCCCGGCACGATGGTTTTCGTGGATGGGAACCGGGTGCGGGCCATCGAGAAGATTCTCTCCGCGGAACGTGCATCGCACCCCGACGTGATCTTGCTGGACGACGGTTTTCAGCACCGCCGCGTTAAGCCTTCCCTATCGATCCTACTCGTGGACAGCAATCGCCCGGTATTCGAGGATGAACTGCTACCGGCGGGGCTTTTACGCGAGCCGCTTTACGGGAAAAACCGGGCCTCCATCGTGGTGGTGACCAAGTGCTACCCCGACATGCAGCCCATCGACTTCCGCATCTACGCTAATGGGCTTGACCTGTTTCCCTTTCAACAGCTTTACTTCACATCGCTGGAGTACGACACGATTCGCCCCCTCTATCCTGAGCTGGGAGGAGAGCCGTTGGAGCTGAACGACCTCCGCAAGAAGCACCTCTTCCTAGTGACCGGCATCGCGTCGCCCGCGCCGCTTGTGGACAAGCTGGAGCACAAAACCTACAACCTCTACACCAAACTCTTCCCCGATCACCACGCGTTTACCAAGGAGGATATCCGCTCCATTCAAGAGATGGTGACATCGGTGGACGACCCCAATAAAATTATCCTTACCACGGAAAAAGATGCCGTCCGTTTTCAATCGCTCCCCTTCCTGGAGGAGGAGATGAAGCGGATGCTCTACTATATCCCGGTACGGATATCGTTTATCAACGAAAAAGAACAAGAATCATTCAACAACCATATCGATGAACATGTTAGAAACTATCAAACAAACCGCCGACTACCTGGCGAACAAAATCAGTGACATACCCAACACCGCCATCATCTTAGGCACCGGCCTCGGTGAATTGGCCCGTGAGATTACAGAGCGGGAGGAGATACCATACACCGAGATACCCAACTTCCCCGTTTCCACCGTTGAAGGCCATAGCGGGAAGCTAATCATCGGTAAGCTTGGCGGTAAAAGGGTGCTCGCCATGCAGGGGCGCTTTCACTACTACGAGGGATATAATATGAAGCAGGTCACCTTCCCCATCCGCGTATTCAAGGCGTTGGGCGTGGAGTACCTGTTCGTGTCTAACGCCGCGGGAGGCATGAACTCCTCGTTTGACGTGGGCGACATCATGTTAATAGAAGACCACATTAACCTTTTCCCCGAGCACCCGCTTCACGGCAAGAACTACGACCAGCTGGGTACCCGCTTTCCCGATATGAGCGAAGCGTATAACAAAGAGCTACGGTTACTGGCCATGGAGATCGCCAAGGAGAAGGATATCAAGCTGCAGCACGGTGTTTACATCGGGTTGCAAGGGCCTACCTTCGAGACCCCTGCCGAATACAACTTCCTAAGGATCATCGGTGGCGACGCCGTGGGTATGTCCACCGTTCCCGAGGTCATCGTGGCCAACCACGCGGGGATGAAGGTATTGGCATTCTCCATCATCACCGACCTGGGCGTGATAGGCAAGATCGTGGAGATCTCTCACGAGGAGGTGCAGGAGGCGGCCAAGATAGCCCAACCCAAGATAGCGGAGATCATGCGTACCGTCATCGAGCGCATGTAACGGCTGCCGCATGAATCGGACAGAAATTGCCACGCTCGGGGAGTTTGGACTTATCGACCACCTCACGAGCGACATCCGACTTGCCCAAGAGAGCTCGATCAAGGGTGTAGGCGACGACGCAGCCGTGTTGAACCATGGTGAGGAGCGGACGCTGATCGCCACCGACCTGCTGCTCGAGGGGATTCATTTCGACCTGGTCTACACCCCGCTAAAGCACCTGGGCTACAAGGCGGCGATCGTCAACTTCTCCGACATCTACGCGATGAACGGCACACCCCGGCAGATCACGATCTCCCTGGGCATCTCCAAGCGCTTCTCGGTGGAGGATATAGAGGTTTTCTACAGTGGTGTGAAGCTGGCTTGCAGTATCCACGGGGTAGATATCGTGGGTGGTGATACCACCTCGTCGCTTACCGGGTTCACCGTGAGCATCACCTGCATCGGGAGCGCGAAGGAGGAAGACATCGTCTATCGTGACGGTGCAAAAGACACCGATTTGATCTACGTGTCGGGCGACTTAGGGGCCTCCTACATGGGGCTGCAACTGCTGGAGCGCGAGAAGGCGGTGTTCGATGGGAGCAGCGACTTCCAACCCGATTTCGCGGGCAAGGAGTACCTGCTGGAGCGGCAACTGAAGCCCGAGGCAAGGAGGGATATCGTGGCGCTACTCAAGGAACAGGGCATCCTCCCCACCTCGATGATCGACATTTCCGACGGACTGTCGTCCGACCTGCTCCACCTCTGCAAGCAGAGCAACACCGGCTGCCAGCTCTACGAGGAGCGGCTCCCCATCGACTATCAGACCGCCATGGCCGCCGAGATGTTCAACATGAACGTGACCACGGTGGCACTCAATGGTGGCGAAGATTACGAACTGCTCTTCACCGTACCCCTAACGTCGCTCGAAGCGATGGAACGGGTAACCGGCGTGCGCCTGGTGGGGCACATGACCAAGCCAGAGTATGGCTGCCACCTCGTTACGCGCGATAGGCAGGAGATGCCGCTGCGCGCCCAAGGGTGGGAACCCATCATCGGAAGATAAACGTGAATAGTTCATGGAAATAGTTGCAGTTTGCACCTAAGAATAGACGCAAACGACATCAGCGGATTCATACTCGACTTGCAAGCACTTCGTCAAGGCTAACCATTAGGCACAACCCTGACCGTTCAACTATTTTCCGAACATTTCTTTTGCAAATTTTGCAAATATCAAAAATGGGGTTATCTTTGCAGTCGCAATTCGCAAAAAGTGGGTGCCATAGCTCAGTTGGTAGAGCAAAGGACTGAAAATCCTTGTGTCCCCGGTTCGATTCCTGGTGGCACCACTTTATAAAACGCTTAAATAGAGACATTTAGGCGTTTTTCTTTTTTATACCCCTAACCGAAATCCCCTGTTTTTCTACTGGTTTTCAATGAAAAGGTAAACCGAGAGGTAAACCGGAAAACCTACAAACTATCCCCCAACAAAAAATCCATCAGGCTAACGGTTATTATGCCGTTTTCATCCACTTTTGACTTGATGTCGTCTCCCACGATAATCACCTTACGAAAGTTATCGCCTATATTCAGCAAGGGCCTCTGCTCTTGTTTCCTTTTCTCCGGTGAATGCATGCGGTAAACCGACTGTATATAAACCCTTTCAGCTCCCCGGTTTACTACGAAATCCACCTCCAGCTTCCGTCGATTATTCCTGCCATTAACACTACCACCGTCACGAAAGCTACTGTTATCACCTCCTATATCGCCACCTTTGTACCCGCTGACGTTGCTGTCTCCTTTGTTGTTTTCCCAAACTTGAACCATGCCCACATCCACCAGGTAGCCCCGCCTACGAAGCTCGTTATATATCATGTTTTCCATTATATGGCTCTCTTCCTGTTGTCGAAAATTTAAAACCGCGTTCCGTATCCCCAGGTCGGCAAAATAGTATTTCGTTTCGGTTCCAATATATTTCCGTCCCTTCACATCATACCTCAACGCACCCTCTACGAGGAAAGCATCTTGCAGGTAATCGATATACTCTTTTATGGTGGATGGCTTGATGCTGACCTGCTCTCTCGATTTAAACGTGTTACTTATTCGAGTGGGGTTTACGGGTGATCCGATAGATGACGCGAGAATCTGCACCAGCTGTTTCAGTCCCTCAACATTGCGTAGGCGGTTGCGTTCAATCACATCTTTCAGGTAGGTCAGCTCGTATATGTTTTGCAGGTACTCCATCTTTTTCTGCTCCGTGGGAAGTTGCGGGACCAAGGGAAGTCCCCCGTAAGTGTAATAATCCTGCCACGCGCTTAAACGGTCACCTCCAACGGCGCTGTAATACTCGCTAAAAGAGAGGGGCCACACATGTATCTCATCGCCCCTACCACGAAATTCGGTTACTACATCCTTAGAAAGAAACCTGGAATTCGATCCCGAAACGTAAATATCGAGTTGTGGGTTACGCGTTAAGCTGAGCAGAACACCTACAAAATCATCAACAAACTGTATCTCATCAAGAATGATGTAGTGCGTTTTCCCATCTTTCTGTAGGCGGGTATCGATATAATCCAGTAGAGTATCAGGATCGCGAAGGGCTCGACTACGCCTGTCATCAAGCGAAATCCCTATTATATGATCCTCCTCTACACCTTGCCGGAGTAAATAGTCGCGGAATAGGACGAACAAGAGGAACGATTTGCCACACCGCCTGCCACCGGTAACTATTTTTACCAGCCCGTTACCCTGTCCGGCAATCAGCATATCGAGATATTTGGGTCGTTGAATCGTCATATAGGGGTTGTTTTTTGTGGTTTACCACATATTTTGCCCCCAAGTTGCGCATATTTTGTCTTATTTGCAAATATTTTGCAAATATTTTACATTGCGGATTTAAGTTGCATTTACAAATTACACTTACACACTTCATTCTTCGAAGTGGTTCCATGGGACAACATTCGAAAAGTGGTTTTTCATGGACGGCAAAACAGCAGGAAGAGATTTCTAATTTCTTAATTCAATTCTATCACCCAGCTATTTCCGTGATAGTATTTCGGTATTTGTTTTAATATACATGTTGACTATAGGGAATTCAAATAGGATTTCGGCTCGCTTTCAAAATAGGATAAAAGTTTCTAAACACATCTGAATAATATAAATCACAATCACGGCCAATAAGCCGCTTGGTTACCCTATAACGGGGCACACGTGCTTATTGGCCGTGAAAAAACTACCGGTTCGTGTTACTTGCCGAGTTCGATTTTAGTGATGTTGGCCTGGCCCGGTTTGTTAAAAAAGAGCTTCACACTTTTCATTCCCCCCTGGTACGAAGAGATCGAGGTCAAACTGAGCCTATGCTTCTTGCTTTTCCCGTCAGCAACAAGGGTATAGGTATGCCTGATGGGATACTTTGATGGGAACTTATCCTTCTTGATTCGCTTCTCCTCATCCACGTTGGCCGATCCCTCACTCCAGTTTAACCAGGAGGTGAGGTCAGCCCCGCTAAACGGCTGTAGCTCGACAACGACATCCAGGTTACCATCGGACGTGGTGAATGCTCCTTCTATTTCCAGGACAGGCGCCTCGCTGGCATTCCAGAAGGTGACAGGGCTCACCAGTGAAGAGTTCCTATTGAACTGCATCTTTAACGCGCCATCAATGGGGTAACCGCTGTCCTTTGCACCACCATCGTAGTACCAGCTTTCCCTGGAGTTGGTGAACTCCCACTTGACGTTCAACTCACGGTTCTCCAGGGCGAACGACCGAACGTCGTCAACAGTTCCAAGGATAAGATAGGTGGTATAGGTCCAACGTATGTTGTGATCCAGTATCTGCCTGCCAACCGGTGCAATGTGCCCCGTTTGTCCATCTTTCTCCCCGCCCCGTCCTTTAAAGGAGTCGCCAGGGTGGAATCCGCCATTGAAGTCCATTACCTGTGGCTGGAAAACTCCTACCCCAAGGCCGCTATCATCAACCAGGGCGGCCCAGCTTTCGGGTGTGTAGAAGTGCGACCAGGGCCATCCCTTTGAATCGTCTTTGTCCACGAGGGTGGTGGTGGGTTGACCCGTGAAGGGCTTATCCCCCAAGTAGGTCACCAGCTTATACCATGGGCCGTTCGTGTAAATGGCGGGCATCTCCTGCGGCGAGGCACGATATTGGGTCACATCCGATCGGTCGTTCAGGATACTGGCCTCCATCTTGATCACGTTATCTTTCAGCGTGTAGAGGCACTCGAAGAAACACTCACTCGCCACACCGGTTTTGTGCGGCCACTGCATGGGGATACAGCGCAGGAAAATAACGTTGTCACCCCGTTTTTCATAGAAAACCGTTTGCGAACGGTTGCCACCCGCATCACCTGACTGAATGGGGTTCCAGCCGAGGCTCACCCATTCCGGTGCAGGTTCTTCCCCGTTGGGACCAATAAAGGGCCAGGGGCCACTGTAAAACGAAAGCTGAATCTGTCTACCCCAGTCATAGCTATTGACCATATTTTCACCCCCGTTGAGCTCGTCAGAGAGGTAGGTAACCGCTCCGCCCAAAGTTAAATCAACGCCCAACTTGATCCTGTCATTGGAAATATACAACATGGTTGTATCGGTTGGGGCATCAACATATATCACTGGGTCATCTTTCTCGTAGGAGTCGCTGCAAGAGAACATCCCGAAAAGGAGACAAACCACGAGCGCCATTTTAACGTAACCTTTCATATGTTTGATTTATTTTGTTGTTAAGTGTATGAAACGAGACCTTGGATGTTTAATAGATTTGTAAACATGTTGGCTTCATCTCTTCATTATTATTTAAACGTTTTCACTTTATATCGATGCAACCCGTTACCATCCCGGGTTTTGCCAATTCTCTCCCGTAAAGGCTTCCATCTTGCTCACCTCGTTCAGATGAATCGGGAACATCAAATACTTGTCTGCATTTGTCCCCCTATCCTGCAATTTAAAGCGGTTGTACACATATTTGTTACCAGCCTCTTTGGTTATCCTCATCCCGGTTACGAACCCATCGGTCTCCTTCAATATTTTCCACCTTCTCACATCAAAGAAGCGGTGCTCTTCAAAGGCGAACTCCACCTGCCTTTCATTGCGGTAACGTAGCTCAAACTCATCCTTGGAAAGGCCAGACGGTAGCGGTGGCATATCTGCCCTGGCCCGCACGATATTGACGGCTTCCCTAGCGGACAACGCACCCGCCCCGCTGGCCTTACCGGCAACGGGAGCATCGGGTCCCACCGAGTTGTAGGCAGCTTCGGCGAAATTCATGTACAGCTCACCCAGCCTGAAAATCTTCATCAACCCGTCGGCATCCGTGTTCACGCCCGACCGGAAGTCGTTGAACTTACGCATGTAATACCCCGTGCGGGTAAAGCGCGTCTGCGTGATATCGCTGGAAATCCCGCAATTACCGCCCACGAAAGTCTCGACCGGCATGGGTGCGGGAGGCGGCGTGAAGGTCTCGATTTGAAAATTCCGAATGGTGATGGTAAGCCCGGCATTGGGCGTAAGGTCGAACCGCAGGTGATGATTTTGAGGTTGGGCTCCCCCACTCGCGTTCACGCCAAACCCAAATCGCTCGACCGCTGGCATGAGATCAAATTCAAACCTCGTCCAATCGGAAGCCTGCGGGATCCGAACATTCTCTCCCGAGGATACACCTCCTTGCGGTCCCCCTGCCACGCAGTAGAAAAACTCGGCGTTATGTACCGCCTTATTGCTTTTGTACTCGAAACTCACGATGACGCGTGCCGCGGCGACCAGGGGTTTCCCTAAGTTCGTGGTATGTATCCAAGGGTCACTGCCCGTACCCGACAGCGTGGTCTCACCATTATTCAACGAATACGAAACATTGTTTTTTGGCGCCTCCAGGAAAGAGAGCGGGTAGATATTTTTCTCAATCTTCCCACCCAACGAACGGGGCGCGTTGTTGTAATAGATGGAGGCGTAGAACCGGGGGTCTCGTCCCTCGTACGGCTTCTGCGGATCATACCCTGAAGCGGTATTGATAATGGGTACTAAACGATCCCCGTCTGAGTATCCCAGGATGGGCATCTCACCCGTAGCTTGCATCCCGTAGGCGTCAACCAACTCTTGTGAGGGACCGGCTCCCGCCTTTTCTGCCCCTTCCGTGATGGGGGTACCTGCCCATTTCCAAACGTTGGTGCGGCTAGCGGTGGTCTCGAAAATGGTCTCTTTATCCACCGAGCGGCTCGGATCAGAGCGGTTGATAAAGTAGTACGCGTACGCGTTTTGCGCGACACCCTCGGGAGGAACCACATCGAATAACTCGTAACCATGCGCCAGGCATTGATCCAATGCCTCTTTGGTAATTTCGGTCGCTTTCTCCCAGGTATACTTGCTTTCGGGCGTATTCCACAAGGGACTGGCGGCGTACAACGCGGCCTGCGATTTCACGGCATACGCGAAACCCCGGGTAATGGTTCCACGATGGTTATCATTGATATCCCACCTGAAGCCAATATTCGGATTGCCCCGTTCCGGGATCGCCAGTGCCGCATCACAATCGGCGATAATAAAATCAACGCACTCTTCAAAAGAGGCGCGACGATCCTGCGAGAAATCGTGCGTCACCTCGTACGGGGAGTCAATAAGGGGGACCCCACCGTACCTTTTGATCAACTGAAGGTAGTAAAATGCCCTTAACACGAGCACTTCACCAATCCACCCCTCCTTCTCATCCTGGTCGATGTCTGCCGTGGCTATCTCGGGGTCGTTGATGCAGGCGAGGAAGGTATTGCACTTCCTGATCCCTTGAAAGTAATGCCCCCATGAATAGGTGCCCGCGACGGGATTATTCGTGGAGGAAGTGCGGTTATTGTACCAGTCGTTCACCGCGCCACTCACGCCATCGCTTGCATCATGTGCCTCGTCGCAAAAAGAAGCAAGGGGCGTCCGTTGCCCTTGGTACATGAAGCCAACTTGAGGGAAATAGTTACGGCAAGAACCGTAATAATTTCTTGTCCTATGGTAGCTGCCAAATATATCTTGAAGCGTTAGCCGGCCATCGGAAGGCAAATCGAGGTCAACACACGAATGGATACCGATGAGGCTAATGGCCACTATACATATTTTTACGATACTTTTCTTCATGATTTATATTGTTAGAAATTTGCACTTACACCAATATTGAACACCCTATAGGGCTGAAACGTGCCCATGCTTCCAATCTCCGGGTCAATGTACTTCGAGTTCATTTTGTCGATCGTGAACAAGTTTTGAATGTTCAAGCTCACCCGGATTCTATCGGAATGAATTTTTTCCGAAAGCTGTTGAGGCAGCGTGTACGCCAGCTCCACGTTCTTCAGGCGCAGGAAGGAGCGGTCTGTCAAAAAGAAATCGTTATTCAGGTGATTGGTGGTAGGCGACAACGAGAGCGCGGGATAGGTGATCTTCTCACCGGCAGCGTAGCGCTCCGGTGTCCACGCGTTCAGGTGGATATCGTTGAAAATACCTTTACCCTCGTTTTCATACGCTCCCACGCCACTCAAGAACTGCGAAAAGTTCCTTAGCCCGTGGAAAAGGAAAGAGAAATCCCAACTCTTCCAGTTGAATCCTCCCACAAAGGTAAACTCCTGTTGCGGCAGGCTAGAATAGCCCATGGGTGCTTTATCTTTTTCATCGATGATGCCATCATCATTCAGGTCCTGGTAGATAAAATCACCCACCCTGGGTACACCAAAGGAGTAGGTAAGGCTTGAGTTGTTTAACTCTTCCTCCGAATTGAACATACCATTTCCATTGCTCCTGTCAACCAGGTAGCCCCAATGTTGTCCCAAAGCGTATCCCTCCGTGCGGTACGGGTAGGCGTAATCAGCCCCAAGGAACGGCTCGTTTATATTCAGCACCTTGTTTTTCGCCTGCATGAGGTTGGCTTGAGCAAATAGCGAAAAATCCTTAGACCACTGCTTGTTGAACCCTATAGAGAGTTCAAACCCCTTGTTCTCCATCTCCCCATCGTTTAACTTGGGGAAGTAGTTGAGCGGAATCCCCTGGTATTCAGGTATAGCCGAGCTGCTGTTGATCAGCATGTTATCCACGTAGTGCGAAAAATAGTCGAAATCAACCGTGAACATATCCAAAAGTCCCAGGTTGACTCCCGCGTTGAGTTTTTCAACTTTCTCGGCTTGCAGCATGGGGTTACCCCTCGCCAGCTCATTCCCATCGGAGCGGATGTTATCGAGGTAAAGGAATCGGGCTCCCCCCAGCTGATCGCCACCGTTCACACCGTAAGAGGCCCTGAACTTCAACAGGGAGATCACACCGGAAGGAAAGAATCCCTCTTTCGAAGCGATCCAGGCGGCCGAAATGGCCGGTGTCACCATATACCGGTGATCAGGGTGAAACTGTTCTGAGCCAGAGTAAGCAACGTCCCCTTTCAAGAAGTACCTATCCTTATAGCCGTACAGTGCCGTTAAACCGAAATTTTGCCTCTTATAGGGCAGCACGGTGTTGGATGACCCAACAGCCTCTTTCTCCTGCCGTAAGTAGTGCGTATGGGCAGATGCATCCACGCTATGGTCACCGAAGCGGCGGTTGTAGTCAAGCCTTGCCAAAAAGTTCAGGTAGTAGAAGAAAACCGAGCTCTTGTTGTAACTCAACGGCGTGTTTTCGAAAGACTTGTAGGGAGTGAAATTGTTCAGTTTCCAGAAGTCTGCTCCTCGGATAAGCCTCTTGTAGCTTTGGTTCGTGCCCGTCTCGTTGCGCAGGTACGTTTGATACGCCATTCCGCCGCTTGCCGAGAGTCCTGGCGTAATAAAATCCAACTCCGTTTTCAGCCCGGCTTGCGCCAGGATATTGGTCTCGATCACCGTACGGTAACCCGATCTGTTTATTGCCCCGTACACGGGGTTATCCAGCCCTTCAACGGTTACCACCTGCCAGCTCAGCACATCGGGATCTTCTGCATAAATGGGTGAAAGGGGACCAAACATGGTGGGGGGTTGCTGGAAAATCAGGTTATAGATGGTCCATCCCATATTCCCACCGGCAAGGACTTCACGCTTCACGTTACCGGTCAACCGCATGTACCCCGAGATGTAATTATTGAACTTAACATCCATGTTCGTCCTAAAGTTCCCAATATTCACGTTGGGCGTGGGATCGTACTTCCTATCGGCCTCGTCAGTCACGACGATGGGTTGATCCTGGTGTACGAAGCTAAGGTTCGAATAGTAACGGAACCGATTCGTACCCCCGGCAACGTTCACACCTGCCCTTTGCCTCATGACATAATCCTTAATGAACCTGTCAAACCAGTTGCGGTTGGGAAACAACGGGTCATCCGACGCCGCGAACTTGTCAATCACCGGTTGAGAGAATTGAGAGTAAGGTCCCAGTCCGTCGCGCTCCCCGGCCTCGTTACGCAATTGCGCGTATTGGGCCGAGCTCACCATGAGGGGACGCCGCGTCATCTGCTGGAAAGATTGGTCGGCATACCCTTCCACGTGCAGTTTCCCTTCAAAACCCCTTCGGGTGGTTATCGCGATAATCCCCGCTGATCCCTGAATACCATAAGCCGCGGTGGCAGACGCATCCTTTAACACGGATATGCTCTCGATCTCCTTAGGCGAAATAAACTCAATGTACTGCGTGGGCGCCATTACCCCATCGATCATCACCACCGGAGCGTTCCCGTTAATGGATGAATACCCCCTGATGGATTTGCTGTAGTTACCATAACCGAAAAAGGTGAGTTCAGCAATATTATTGATCACGGTCAACCCCGGAAGCCTGCCTTGATAAGTATCCGATAGCACGTTCGACGGGGTTTTATCCAACACGCCGCCCAAAACGGAAGCGACGGCCCCGGTAATTGACTCTTTGCTGTAAGCGTTGTAACCAAAATTCACCTCCCCGCCCATATTATGCGGATCAAAAGGGAGGGTAACCTCACCCTGGTCAATAATCTCTTCGAAGGTCAGGCGAATATTCTGGTAACCGGGTGCGGATATGATGAAATAACGGCTATCGGCCTCGACGGGCAACCTGAACTCCCCATCCTTTTTGGTACGATAGGTAAAGTCACCCCCTTCTACCTTGACCACTGCTCCTTGAATCGGCTGGTTAAACTCGTTCACGACCCGATTCACGCCATTACCCGCTTCCTGTGCGTTCATAGGCGATACACACAGTAGACAAATAAGGCTTAATGTTATGAATGTTATGCTTTTCTTCATTTTCTTGTTCGTTAATAGAAATTACCATCCTGGATTTTGCCACTTTTCTCCCGTAACCGCTTCAAGCGTTGCCGCTTCATTCAGGGGGAGGGGAAGAAGGAGGTCCCTGTTTTGCCATCCACCTCTTGGATTAACAGAGATATTTTCACGCTTGTAGTTGAAGCTACCATCGCCATTCCTGGTGATAACCATCGCGGTGAACCATTTGCAGGTCTCGCTCAAGTCACCGGTCGGCTTTTGCCAGCGCCTAAGGTCGAAGTAACGTTGCTCCTCCCAGGCAAGCTCCACGCGACGTTCGTTACGAACACGGAGGATCAGTTCCTTTTGAGATAGGCTTTCGGGCAGGGGAGGCATTCCCGAACGGGCGCGCACCTCGTTAGCCGCTGCCCTCGCCTCAGCCAAGTGACCAGCCTCGGCGGCGGCCTCGGCCAAATCGAGCAACGTCTCACCCAGGCGGTAATACTTCCACAGCGAATTATTGAATTGATTGTGCCCGCTAGCGGTTGGGGTAACCATTTTTTGATGGTAATAGCCCGTTCTTGTAGAGCCCCTGTTGGTAATGTCAAAACTGTGTGCATGGGCTCCACCCACGAATATCTCCATTTTTACCGGCCTGTGATCAAACGTGATGGTGGTTCCATTATGGATCACGGTTTCATAAAACCTGGGATCCCGGTTCTTATACGGGTTATTCGGATCGTACATCGTGTTTGCCCGGTTGTAGTTAGGCTGGAGGTGTTTTTCATCCAAATAGGGCTTCTCCAGGTCCAGTACCGGTTGCCCGTCAATCGTTTCAAACGCGTCCACCAGCTCTTGCGTGGGCGACGTGCCACATTTGTACAGGTTGGGCATGTTGCTGCCGATATAACCGATATGCCAGACGAACACCGATCCGTCTCGTACCTGATAGATGGTCTCCTTGTCACGCGGCGTAGCCGAGTAGTCGGCGCTTTGCGTGACCAACTGGCGCAATGCTGCCCCTGGTCCCTCACCGAACAGACCGGGCAGCGTGGTCTTGGTAAACAGCTCATACCCGTTTGCCTTCAGCTTGGTCACGGCATCTTTAGCCACCGTGTAGGCCTCTTCCCAGTGGTTCTCCCCTTCGTTGTGAAGCGGGCTGGCGGCAAACAACATGGCTTTCGTTTTAAGCGCCAGGGCCAACGCCTTGGTGACCCTCATCGCGTCGTTGGGGTCATCGATTCTCCAGGGCAAGCCGGGTTCCGCCAAGGCCGCATCGCAATCGGCGATGATAAACTGGGCCACATCGTAGACCGATGAACGGGTCAAAGTGGAGAAATCGGCATCAAAGGGAACCGTCTCTTCCAGGATAGGCACCTTGCCAAACCATTTAACCAGCTCCATATAGAAGAAGGCACGCAGCACGCGGGCTTCAGCCTTAAAGCGTCCTCTGTCGGCCTCATTATTCACGGCCGCCTCATCAATCAGCTCGATAAACTGCGTGCAAAGACGCACCTGAGCCCACGACCTACCCCAGTAGCCGGTGTTGAAGCCACCGTGTCCATCATGGGCATCCCTCATCCAATGGTGGCCTGCCGAGTTGTTGTCCGTGTAAAGAAATTGAGAGGGTACCCCCTGCGCTTCATCCGACGTGTAGCCATCGTCACTTGCCGCGACCACTAACGACTCGAAGAACCAATAACTATACCCTTTCTTCGGGATATTCTCATAGCAACGGTTCAAGAGCGCTTCTACCCTGTCAGGATCAGACAACACATCCCCCATCTGCATATTGCCATCAGGTGCCATGTCAAGGACATCGGTACATCCATGAAAAGCGAGGGCCAATGGGAGTATAATCAATAAAAATCGTTGAAGTTTCATATCTTGGATTATTATTATGATTTAAAATGTAATGTTAAGGCCAAAGTTAACCATCCTTGTCAGCGGGTAAGAGAGCGCGGAGGGTTGCTCCGGATCCACGGTATCAATAGGCATCTTCTTGAATGTAAGAAGGTTATTCCCATTCATGTAAACCCTCACCCCTTGAACGCGTGCGGTCTTTATCCATTTGTCAGGCAGTGAATAGCCTACCTCCACCGATTTCAAACGCAAAAATGAGCGGTCCATGATAAAGACATCATTCGCCACATGGCTCACCCCACTCGACATCCCTAAGGCAGGATAGAGGATCTCCTCACCATTGGCATACCTTTCCGCGGTCCAAGCCTTTCTATGCCACCCGCTATAGAACCCTACGAGCGCGAACTCATCGGCACCCCACCCGGCAGTATGCCTGTTGGTTTGTGCCACCCCGTTAAAGAGGAAGGAGAAGTCCACGTTCTTATAGTTCAGGGAACCCGAAAAGCCGTAGGTCACACGCGGAATAGAGGGATACCCTATGGGTACCATATCTCTGTCGTTGATCACGCCATCCTCATTCATATCCACGTAGATAAAATCTCCCAGGCGCGGGGTTCCACCCACCTGGTAGTCGGGCAGGTTATCCAACTCCTCTTGGGTGTTGATGTAACCATTCCCGTTGCTGTAATCGATTTTATACCCGAATGCCTGCCCAATACTGAAACCGGTTGAGCGATTTCTGTACACGTACTCCTCACCGTATTGAACCTCGTCGGCGTAAATCACCTTGTTCTTATTGTACGCGTAATTCCCTTTCACCATGAATGAGAGATCTTTATTAAGCGACTTACGGTACGTTAATTCCATCTCAAATCCCCTGTTATCCACTTCACCGATATTCACCTTCGGGATGTTCCCGAGTGGTACCCCTTGCAGTTCAGGGATTGTTCTCCTGCTAATCAATATCTTATCGCGGTACTCTTTAAAAAAGTCTACCGTTAACGAGAGGCTGCTCAACCACTCCATATCGATACCCAGGTTGGTTTTCCTAGCCACCTCCCACTGAAGTGCCTCGTTCCCCATCCGACCTTGCACCACGCTCTGTCCTCTGCCCAATCCTGGGAAGACACCGCCGCCCATGTTGATAAAGCTTTGGTACAGGAATCGTTGACCTCCCAGCTTATCATTCCCGGTCAACCCATGCGACCCCCTGATTCTAAGGTTGGTAAGCCAGGGATTGTCTCGCAAGAAGGCCTCGTTGCTAGCAACCCATCCTGCTGAAAACGCGGGGAATGAACCGAACCGATTCTTAGGTGCGAACTGTTCTGAACCGTTGTAGCCATAGTTAAATTCGGCCAGGTAACGGTTGTCGTAATTATAGGTAATCCTGCCTACCAGACCTACCACGTTGTAAGGCAGGTCCGCGCCGTAATTATCCCAGTTATCACGCTGATACAGCACCATACCGGTGACGTTATGGCCGCCAAACGCCCGGGCATAATTCAACGATGCCTGGTAGTTGACGTAGTAACGGGTGTTCATCCCTTTCGACAGGCGAATGGCCGAGT
>DUPB01000011.1 GCA_012838585.1 Bacteroidales bacterium | reverse complement strand
AGGATGGTACATGTTATCATCATAAGTTTTGTTTTCATAAGATTATTAATCATAGGTAATGTTGAATTTATCATCAATCGTTATCGTCTGTTTCACGACATAGGGTTTCGTCATACCACTGTCGGAGATCCTTAGGTACGCGGTGCATTTGATAAACTTTTTACCGCGTTTGATGACCGGAAGTTCCGCCTCGTTTTATTCTGCCCGTTACAGCCTGTAACGAAAAGAATGGCTATCAGTAATGTTAAAGGTATTGAATACACTTTCATTGTCGTGTCCATTAAAAAATTATTATCAAATATCCTTTTTCTTAGTACGGTGCCGTATAAAAACTACTTAGCAGTGCCGGAATTAACTCACCGTTTCGTTCTGAGTAGATAAAAACGTTCGTACCTTCGGGTCCCGGACGCTCTATATACAACAGGTAATTCCCCATTTTGTCTTTAAAGAGTGTACGCGGAAACCCCGCGCGATAAGTCCCGTCATCATCTACCCGCCATACCGAGCCGTCGTATGTTGTAATGCCTGGCTCTTGCAACAAGGAGATCCCGACAGGTGATTGAAGGGCAATGCAACCAATGGTTATGTTTCCTTCGGGCACAAAGGTCACTTCAAAAACTTGTACAGCCGTATCGACACTCGCGCCTATCAGCCTGGCGTTCATCACCTTCCTTTTAACCTTTTGTTGCAATTCGTCCCGTATCTTTGTAGCGGCTTCTTTTTGAAATTCTGTTTCGGGCTCCTCATCCCATGAATTCGAAGTGTCGAAAGTATTTAAAGGGACAATAGAAAACTCATCCAAGAATGATTGACTTACCAGCAAAGGATACTCAAAGTATTCATCGTCACGCGTCATTGTCTTGTTGGTTTGATAAACAAAGCCCCCCATATTTTCAAATTGGCTACTCCTATCTCTACCGTTGAATTCCTCGCCCTCCTCACGATGCTCCTTGTAAACCACCGGGTATGCCATGTTCCCAAAAACAGAGTGGGTTAAAAGCTCTGGGTTCGAAGCGACATCTTCATCATAGATTCCCGCGATTACTTCTGTTCCGGCTTCATCGCGAATTACAGCGCGAACAACATGTCCTTTTAGTATATCGGGATCAACCGTGTAGGATTTTTCGCTCAATTGGGAACGGAGGGCATACATCCGGTTATCATAATCGTCCCGCGTCAATGGTTTGAAACGGGTGTTGTTGAGCGCGATTTCAGGGTTTTCAGGATCTTCGCCAAATGTTTTTACCACGTTGTTTTCCACCACGCAATCATCGAATGTGATTTGGCGGCAGTCCCGAGCCGATACGACAAAATCTTTTAATGAAACATTCTCAACGACATGGCTTTTCTCGAAGCCGATTCTTTCACTCTCTTGTAACAAGATAATGCCGCAACAAAGATTGTTGTGCGCAATGGTGGCTTTGAAGAACAGAAAGTCGGAACATGCACTTAGGTCGATCGCGTTAACTTCGCAAGACTCTATGGTTGAGTTGTTAAACAGCAGTCGTTGGGTATTGTTAGCCGTAATGCCCTCGGTGCCACATCCATACAAGATACACGCTTCGATGATTATTTTTTCGCAACCCGTAAACGCCACAACAGGAGCATAGCATGAGTATGAAACCGGGTAGTGTCCCAAGCGCAAGTTGCGCAACACGATGTTATTGCACTCCTCAAATTCCAATACTGCGATTTCGGAGTGCATCGCGGTGTTAACATACATATCTGCCGGGAAACTGGAGTCTATCCCTTCAATGGTCATATTCTCGATATTGGAAATCCGAACCCCTTCAAATCCCGGGTAATCACTCAAATCAATGTTTTCAGCCACAACGCGCAATACGCGGTTGGAACCAACGGCGTTGAAAAAGTCGGTTGCAGAGCGCACCTCAAACACCTCTCTATCGGGATATTCCGTTCCAAAGAGATCGTTTGGAAACGCGCTTCCCTCTTCAATTTTGTGCTCTTGCGCTACATCGTTGTTTCTCTTTTTCCCGCCCACGCATCCCGCGAGCAAAATCAAGGCAGCAAGGATAAGGGTTGTAATTGTTCTTTTCATTGTTTTCTTCTCTTAATAGTTTTACGAGATGTTATTTAACCATCAAGGAGTTGAGGGAATCCCTATTTTTCTGTCATCAACCAGAACCTCTACACCACCATAATAACCGTAAGCCGAACAAAGCATTAAATTATTCAATATAGCTCCATTTATACTCGTCCAGGTAAGTTACCTCTCTACTCTCGATGCTTACACGTGTTTTCTGCAGTGCCGCCAATTGCATCCCGTTAAAAAGATGGGCACCAACCTCTTCAACCTTTTTTTCAAAATCGGCGTTAAACAGTTCAGCCGGTACTATGTTCACTTCGCGCCATTCGCCCGCGGTAGCGTACCATCTAACGAGCGGCATCTCTTCGGTGTACCTGTAAAATGTAAATCCGGTCTGATCGTCGTCAGGCGTTATCTCACCCATGAAGTTCTCTTCAATTTCAAAAAGTTTGTAGCACGTGTTCAGGTCGTACACATCCAGCATCCGCACGTTGCTTGTGCCGTTGCTCAACACCAGTAAATCACCTATCACACACTCGAACGCCGTGGCGTCATGAACCGTGAACGATTTCACCCCCTCTTGCTTCGCCTCCACGCGGATGATAAACCCGTCGTAATCTTCTTGCCAGAAACCGATGACGCGACGCGATTCATCTTCATAGCAGAGCGTGGCATCTAACGCTTCAAACTCGTATTCAGTATCTCTCCATTCAAAGGTTTCGTAACTCTTCGCGTAAAATGGAATGATCAGCACCTCCTTGTCTTCCCTCTCCTCGATGCGCCACGGCTTATCGGTCCACTCCGAGTTATCACCCACCACGGGTGGCTCGCCGTTAAAGGTCACTTCTATCAACCCGTCCGTGATCACACCCGTAAATGAGACTGTCTCTCCATCTACAAAGTACTCGTTTGACGCGACGGTACCGGATACCTTGCCATCCGTCCCGATACTTAGTTTCACCCAGGTTTCATACTTCAGTCCCCCTAAGAAAAACGCTTTCTCCACGGGTGTTCCCGTGTCGCTTTTTTTGCCTGAATGGCACGCTGTAAGCTGCGTTATCGGCATAAGTGCCGCGATTAAGAACAACAATAATTTTGTCTTCATATTTTATACTTTTTAGTTTATACATATCTTTAAAACCTCGTGCTGGCTCCACCGCCACCACTACTGCCACCGCCCCAAGAGCCTCCACTGCTTGATGAACTACTTGATGAGCTGTCGTAGCTTGATGAACTATAACTCGAACCTTCACTACTTACATAGGGTGGTACGTAGGGGATTTTTATATCCTCAAAATGCTGATGTCCACACCTTTTGCAAGTAAAAGTGTAGCGCCTAATTCCATCGGCTTTACTTGTAGCTATTTGAACTACCTTCGAACCTTTCTCGCGTTTCATCGCGCCTATTGACTTGCAAGATTCGCAAACTAAACTCTTACGCAATCTTTTACGCCAAGGGATATTAAAAAACAGAGCGTAAGGGATAATGAGATACGGGAAAAAAATGTAATATCCTATTAGGCTCACAGGGTTAATGCGTCTGTAAAAAATTTGCTTCTGGTAAGCGTTTTCGCCTTTTTTCACTGCTGCCCTTCTCCGAAAATGATTAAAACCTAAAAAAGCCAGCCCAAACAGCGTCCAAATTGCGAAGCCCAACAGGGCATCCCCATCATCGCTACTACTTGTAGTAGTGTTATCACTAATGATTTCCTCGTTGTCGGGATCAGCAAGCTGCTTTTGCACCGCCAGCAGCCCCGCTTCGAGAGCTTCACCATGCTTATCTTCCTTCAAATAAGGCAGCATTATTTTCGTTTGGATTCGCTTACAAATTCCATCCGGGAGTGTAGCCTCAAGTCCGTACCCCGTTTCGAAAGCTATCTCTCTATTGCCTTCTTCCAAAACAAGCAAGATGAGCAATCCCTGGTCTGTCTCTTTATTGCCAATGCCCCATGTATTGAATAGTTGATTGCCAAAATCGCGGGCTGTAGCGTATTTGCTATTGTCGAAATTTGGCAGTACCACCACCGCCACCTCCACGTCGAACGTGTCGCGTATTACGTCGGCGATACTATCTATCGCGATACGATTACGCTCCGCGATCAGATGATTAGGGTCGCTGGTAAAACGAGCAGCATCTTGTAGTTGCACGTTTGGCACATCTTCTACACGATATCTAAGTTCAGCATCTTGAGCCGTACTGTTTGGCAGCTCGTTGCTATTTGCATAACGTTGTAGCTTAGGCCCCAATTTCGCCTCTTCGCGAGTAGAACATCCTTCCCCGACTAAATCAACCAGCAAGGCTGTCGCGAAAAAAATCACGCAAAGAATAACAATGCCACTTATTACTCCAATACTGCCACGTCTCATTTTTTGATCGCCTCCCTTTTTTATAGCTTTCTAAAATGTTTTTTGAACCATTACACATTGAACCGTTAAAGCACAAAGAAACATCAAGTTATCAACATCTTCACGGTTCACTTTTTACTGTATAACTTTATACTTTTATCTTTTACCCGGGTACTCAATAAACGTCGGCTTACCGTCAAGATAGACCAAAGCTAAAAGCCCGTTGAAGCGAAGCGGAAATCCCGCATAGCGGAAAAGCCAAAAGCCAAAAGCCAACAACCAACAGCCAATAGCCAACCGCCAATTGAAGCGAAGCGACTTCGGGAAGACTCCATTCTTTCCTCCTTAATCTCCCGAGGAGAACAGTCGAACAGAGCGCCCCCTGGTAAGGTAACCTGCGTTCGAGTACGCGCGATAATTGTTGTAGTACATGTAACACGCCAAGCTGCCATTGGGCGACGACGACCAGAAGTAGCCCTCCTTGCCAACTTTGATAAGCGAACCTGAATCAGAATAACCGCCGGCGGGGAAGTGACGAGTCACGTCGTTCCCGGCGTTGGCACTCCAAAACGCCGGTTTAACGATATCATCCGCGGTCACGCCCGTTTGCCCCTTCAGGCTACGCGAGGTTACTTTCATATGTGTGTTGTTCCCATCCTTTATGTACTCGTACCGCCAGGCGGACACCATACTGGTGCCCTTGTAACGGAGCGCGTAAGAAACGCCATTTACACCGGTGCGGAAGTCGCTGGTCATTGTGATACTTGTGCCCTGTACCGTTACGGTCTCGCTGATATCGTTATAGGAGTTCGTATACATGATGAAGACCACGTAATCCCAGTTATCCGGCACGATGGATTCCCACTCCTTGATGCTCGGCAGGTGATACCGCTTACCGCCAATGGTGATATCGCTAAACTTAGAAACTGCATCGTCGAAGTTGAAATAACCGCTCACGGTGCAGTCGGTCAGGCTCGTCACGAAACCATCGCCCGCGGGGTTCACGTTGTACTCCGCAACGAGGCTAAGCGGGTTGAGGATACCTCCCGGGGGTGTATCGCCCGGCGGGGTGTAGGGATTGCCTTCGCTATCCCGTACCGGCCAGTTCCTATCCCTGGCTACTGCCGCCTGCTCGGCGGTGATAACGTTCTGCTCGGTGTCGGACTCCTTGGCGATTACCCAAAATACTCCCTCTTCTTTACCGTCGCGGTCGGGGAGGCTGTTGACCAGCGCGGTCATGTTGTCGCCGGATATTTTATTGTCGTAGCACAACAGAAGTGTCAACGCGGTATTGTTGCTTACATCAAGCGAGGTGAGTTGGTTACTGTGGCACGACAGAAGTGTCAACATCTTATTATGGCTCACGTCAAGTGCTTTGAGAGGGTTGGAGCCACAGTCCAAAATCGTCAACGCGGTATTGTTGCTTACATCAAACGAGGTGAGTTGGTTGGTGTAGCAGTACAGATTCGTCAACGCGGTGTTGTACCTTACATCAAGCGAGGTGAGTTGGTTGTGGGTGCACGACAGATGCGTCAACGCGGTGTTCTTGCTCACATCGAGCGAAGTAAGTTGGTTGCTCATGCACCACAGCTGCGTCAACGCGGTGTTGTGCCTCACATCAAGCGAGGTGAGTTGGTTTTTGGAGCAGTTCAGTATGCCTACCTTCCCGTAAACGGTTACGGTTTGCGCACCAAGAAGGTATTCCACATAGCTACCAAAGGTGTTAACGGCTTCACCGTTATCTTTTATGCCGTTGTTGTTGAGGTCTATCCATATATCGGGTTGGTCGGCAAGGGCAGCTTCAATCCATAGCCTTATTTTTTCTCCCACGTTTTTGGCGGTGGTGAGGGTCATCATGACAGGCGCTTCACCCTTGGGCAAGGTGTAGGTAACGCCTTTGTAAACAATGATAATAACGTCGCCGACTTCGGTGATGGTGAGGTTGGCGTCGCCGTCTTGCCCATCATCGCCCTTGTCACCCTTGGGGCCTTGCGCCGGTACCGGGTTGCCGTTAGCATCCTTCACCGGTTGCCATGTTCTGCCCCCGTCAAGGCTGACTTCCCAGTAGAAATCGGCGTTGATCCTTAGCAGAGGCGTTATGCCGTTGGCTCCGGGTGCACCTTGCTGGCCATCTTCTCCATTCTTGCCTTCTGCCGGCACCATTTTGCCATCGGCATCTAACAGCCACTCTCCGTTAATGGTCCAGTAGAGTAGTCCATCGTTATGTCGCTTCACGTTGACCACGGGCGTGAGGCCGTCGTCGCCCTTCTTGCCCTGGTCGCCCTTCTCGCCCTGGTCGCCCTTTTCTCCTTTGGCACCGTGCTTCAAGGTGATCTTGCTACCATCGCTTATGGTGAGCTCGTAACCGCTCTTGTCGTCCAGCTCCTTGTACGACACCACGCTCACCTTCTTGTTCATGGCGTCTATCAACCCCTTGATGGAGGCGATCTCCGAGTTGGCACTGTTCATTAATTGCTCTACAGTTCTCAACCGTGCCTCCAAGGCGGCGAGCTTATCCTTCTGCTCGTCCAGCTGCCGGTAAATATCGTCTAAATCGGTACAGCCGGCAATAATGATCAGTGCTACCAGCGTAATGGTTGTTAAAATTTTCTTCATATTGTTTTTACTTGTCGCGGGTTGCCCCGTTGTTGTTTTTAAATCTTCATTAAAATTAGACTATTTCTCGCCACGGCATAGTCCAAGTAAACTTGTCCTCTGCTCGTTTGGCTTAACGAAATAGTTCATTAAAATTAGACTATTTCTCGCAACGGCATAATACAAGTAAAACTTGGATTCTGCTCGTTTTGCTTAACGAAATAGTTCAATTTTTCACAACCCCTCCTCCCGTTTCACGGGATACTCCCCTT
>DUPB01000099.1 GCA_012838585.1 Bacteroidales bacterium | reverse complement strand
GCACAAAACTGCTATTTATGTGCAAATAAACGGCTTTTTCATGATTAATCTCGCCATTTTTGCATCGGGTAACGGGAGCAACGCTGAAAATATTACCCGATATTTTTCTGGGAACAGACGGATTCGGGTAGTGTTAATTTTATCGAATAGGAAAGATGCTTTCGTACATACGCGCGCTCAAGCGCTTGGTATCCCTTCCCGCTCGTTTTGCAAGGCGGAGTTTGAGGAGGGTAGGCCCGTATTGGATGCCTTGCAGGCGTATAGCGTTGACTTTATCATATTGGCCGGGTTCTTGTTAAAGGTTTCGCCACCCATTTTGGAAGCCTACCCGGACCGGATCCTAAATATTCACCCTGCCTTGTTGCCCAAGCATGGGGGTAAGGGGATGTATGGCGATCGGGTTCACCAGGCGGTGGTGGATGCAGGCGACACCGAGTCGGGTATCACCGTCCATTACGTTAATGAGCACTACGACGAGGGAACCATTCTCTTTCAAGCCCGATGCCAGGTGTTGCCCACGGACAGTGCCGATGATGTGGCGCGAAAGGTGCATGAGCTAGAGTATCTTCATTTTCCAAAGGTCATTGAAGAGGCGCTACTCAAAGCGTTTCTCCCCCGTGATCATGAGGCGTAATTGAAGAGTGGAACACTATTCGGTGGGTATGGCTTTCCCTGGTAGGCTGTTCGGTTGGCCTGTGTTATCGATTGGTGGTTACGGCTGTAAATATCGATAAGCTGCTGTGGTATATCCTACGGCGTAGCATACTGCCGGGGTCCTGTCTCGTAGATGTTGTTTCCCTGGTGGTCGATGGCCACGATAAGCGGTAGGGAGGTGACCTTTAGCGCGCGGATCGCCTCGGTACCTAAATCCTCGAACGCGATCACCTTGGCGCTCTCAACGCTTCGTGCCATCAGGGCGGCAATGCCCCCGATAGCGGCGAAGTAGATGCCGCCATGTTTTTTGATAGCCTCTATCACCTCCTCGTTTCGACTCCCTTTCCCGATCATGATTTTCAGTCCCATCTCTATCAAGCGGGGTGAGTAGGCATCCATCCGGCTACCGGTAGTGGGCCCCACGGAACCGATGGGTCTACCCGGCTTGGCGGGGGCAGGTCCCGCGTAGAAAACCGCTTGCCCCGGAAAGGCAAAGGGCATCGCTTCGCCCCGGTTGGCCATTTCTACCAGTCGGCCGTGCGCGGCGTCACGGGCGGTGTAGACAATTCCGGATAGCGAGACCATGTCGCCCGCCTTCAATGAGCGGGTTATCCTGTCAGTCAGCGGTGTAGTAAGCTTTATTGGCGTGGGTGGTTGGTTCTTTTCCTGCATGTTGTCAGTTTTTTAGAGGGCGTTCGTTTTTTAGATGGTTACTGTTTCGTTTGAATACTAACTGTTTTGTTTTTAAGGGTAAGCATTTTTTCCCTTTCGAGTAGCTGTGTAGGAGAAAGTGGCCCTTTATTAAAGCGCCCCCGAAGCGTGGCGCGTGGCGTGGCAACCGATGTTGACGGCGACCGGCAGACCGGCGATATGGGTGGCCTGGGTGATCACGTGTACCGCCAAGGCGGTGGTGCTGCCTCCCAGTCCGGCGGGACCGATCCCTAGCTTATTGATTTTCTCCAGCAGTTCTGCTTCCAAGGAGATAAGTTCCTCGTCCTCGTTCTTCGTATCGACCGGTCGCAAGAGTGCTTTCTTGGCTAGGTAAGCGGCCCGTTCCATGGTACCGCCAATACCCACGCCGACAATTACGGGAGGGCAGGCGCTTGCGCCGGCAGCAGCGACGGTATCGATCACGAACCGTTTCACCCCCTCTACCCCCTCGCTTGGGGTGAGCATGCGCAGTGCGCTTTTATTTTCGCTCCCGAACCCCTTGGGTGCGACGGTCACCCGGAAAGTGTCACCCGGAACCATCTCGTAGTGGATAACCGCCGGCGTGTTATCGTCCGTGTTTACCCGGTTGAAAGGGTCTTCCACTACCGATTTGCGGAGGTACCCCTTCACGTACCCCTGGCGCACCCCTTTGTTGATGGCCTCTTCGATAAAGCCACCCGTCACGTGAACCTCTTGTCCCATGGTGACGAAGACCACCGTCATACCAGTGTCCTGGCATAAGGGATCTCGCTCTTCCCGGGCAATCGACGCGTTTTCGATCATGGTGGTGAGCACCTGTTTCCCCAAAGGGGACCTCTCCGTCTCCCGGTAACGGGCGAAGCTGCCTTCAATATCGCGGGCAATCACGCAGCACGCTTCAATGCAGAGCTGTTCGACCAGCTCGGTGACTCGGTGGGCTTCTATCTGTCTCATATGCTGTGGGTTGTTGTAGGGTAATCCCGCGTTAAGAAATG
>DUPB01000098.1 GCA_012838585.1 Bacteroidales bacterium | reverse complement strand
GTAAGGTAAAAATGGTAGTATGAAGTTCGCGTTATTCGGAAGCATGTTCCCCGATCGAACGGTCAGGGCCGTGGAGCAGATCGTGGGGGTGTGCCAGTCCATAAAGAGGCACGGTGGGGAGTTGGTTTTACCCGGCGACTTTTTCCAAAGCTTGCCCCCGTCGGTGCAGCAACGGCTGGTTACCCTCTGCGAGGTCCAGGAGTCGTTGTCAGGGGTAGACATGGTGGTGAGCGTGGGTGGTGACGGCACCTTCCTCCGGACGGCTGAAACCGTGGGCGATTCGGGCATACCGGTACTCGGTATCAATACCGGGCGTTTGGGCTTTTTAGCCGCGATCAATTACGCCGATGTCGATGAGACGCTGGAAGAGGTGATGAGGGAGTACTACCGGGTAGAGGAGCGCGCGTTGCTGAAGATGTCCACCGATGAGACCTTCCCGCCGGAGTACTTCAACGAGTACGCGCTCAACGAGGTGGCCATCCTCAAGCAGGACACCGCCTCGATGCTCTCGATTCACGCGTATATCAACAATGACTACCTCACCTCGTACCAGGCCGATGGGCTCGTGATCTCGACCCCCACCGGCTCCACGGCCTACTCGCTCAGCATCGGGGGGGCCATCTTATCGCCCACCATCCCCAGCATCATCCTTTCGGCCATCGCCCCGCACAACCTCACCTCTCGGTCGCTGGTGGTGGACGATAGCTGCATCATTTCGATAAAGGTAGAGAGCCGCAGTCACATGTACCTGGTCTCGGTAGACGGGCAGTCGCGCGTGCTCGATGATTCGGTCGCCGTTCAGGTGAGGAGAGGCGACTACACGCTCCGCGTGGTGAAGCGGGTGGGGCACACCTTTTACGAGACCCTCCGCGACAAGCTCATGTGGGGCGCGGATGTCCGTAAGCAGAGCGATTAAGAAAGGCTTTGTAATGTAGTTTAGCCTTATTCTTCCTCCTCCTTTTCTTCGTCGTACGGGAGGAGTCTGTCGAGCGCTTTAATGAGCAGGTAGAAGAGCGTCATGAACGCGAAGATACCTACGATCCCTACACCTGCTACGAATAACGCTTGTTGTATAGTGGTTGTCATTTTTTCCTGTTTTTGATGTTCTTGAAAATGGGTTTAAACCATGCTTCGGGCTTGCCCTCTGATTGCCTTTAAGTTACCCTTAAGCAAGCAGGGGAACGAGCGTGAGAATAATACCCCCTGCTACTACCGAGCCTATTTGTCCCCCCACGTTGGTACTTATCGCGGGCATCAGCAGGTAGTTGTACGGGTCCTCTTTCTGTCCCATCTGGTGAATTACCCGTGCCGACATCGGGAACGCCGATATACCGCAGGCTCCCACCATGGGGTTGATCTTGTTGCCCTCTTTCCGGAAGAGGTTCAGGAACTTGGCGAAAATCACCCCGCCAAAGGTGTCGAACACGAAGGCAAAGAGTCCCAGGCCGATGATGATCAGCGTATCTAATCGCACGAACCGCTCGGCAGTCATGGTGCTGGCGATGGTGATTCCCAGCAAGATGGTGACCAGGCTCGACAGCTCGTTTTGGGCCGCCAGGGAGAGCTTGTTCAGTACCCCGCACTCCCGTATCAGGTTACCGAACATCAGGAACCCGATGAGCGCGAGCGATGAGGGGGCGATGATACCGGCCGCGATGGTGATCACGATGGGGAAAGCGATCAGCGCTTTCTTGGATATCCGCTTGTTGTTGTCGCTGCTCATCCGTATCAAGCGCTCTTTCCTCGTGGTGAGCAACTTGATCACTGGCGGTTGGATAATCGGTACCAGTGCCATGTAGGAGTAGGCGGCCACCGAGATGGCACCCAGCATGTGCGGTGCGAAGCGGGATGCCACCACGATGGAGGTGGGACCATCCGCCGCGCCGATGATACCGATGGAGGCGGCTTCCCGTATATCGTACCCTAACAACGCCGCGAACACCATCGTCATGAAGATACCGAACTGCGCGGCCGCGCCAAACAGGAGTAGCGAGGGGTTTCGGAACAACGGTGAGAAGTCGATCATCGCGCCGATTGCCACGAATATCAGCAACGGGAAGACCTCGGTCGCGATCCCGGCGTCGAAGAAGATGTTCAGTACCCCTTCCACCGCCTTCCCGGTACCCGGGTCGATCTGCGTGATGGCCGATGAGAGGGGAATGTTTACCAGAATAGCGCCAAACCCCATCGGCAAAAGGAGGGTGGGCTCGTAGTTCTTGGCGATGGCCAGGTAGATCAGGATCAATCCCACGGTAATCATCACCAAGTGCTGCCATGTCATCTCGGCAATGGCGGGCATTAGTTCAGCTAATCCCATACGTGAAGTTTCGTTATAGGTTTTGTAATCAGTTTGTTATAGACCGGGTCAAGGGTTAGCCAATCATGATCAGGTCCGCGCCTTCCAACACCGCGTCTCCCTTGTGTACCTTGATCTCCTTGATGACACCGTCCGTGTCGGCGATGATGTTGTTCTCCATCTTCATCGCCTCCAGGATCAGCAGCTTTTGTCCCTTTTTTACCGTGTCACCCACGCTGCAGGTAATATCGAGGACAATTCCGGGAAGGGGCGATTTCAGCGCGTGCAGTTTGGTGCTCGCGGGGCGTTTGACCACGGGAGCACCAACCTTTGGCTGGGCCTCCCCAGCTTGGGCCGGCTTCTTGAACGGGGTGGTTAGTGGTTTTGCCGGTTTCTTTTCCATCTCCACGGTGTAGGCTGTGCCGTTCACCTCCACTTCGGCAATCTCGTCGCTCGTGCTTTTGACGACCACGTTATAGGGATTGCCATTGATCATGTATTTATATTGCTTCATTTTTATGCTTGGGTTTAATCGTTACTATTTCGACGTTGCAGTCGGTTTCTTGTTCCCGTTTTTACCTGCGGGGGACCTCCCTTAGGCCGTAAAACTTAGAGTTCCACGGGGAGTAGTTCCTGACTACCCGGTCCATCGTGAGTACCGTGTTCTCGTAATCGTGAACCACCTCCTGCTCTTCGTGTAAGGCCATGAAGATAGCGGCCAGCACCTCGCCCGGGATCCCGTCTTCGTCGGAAGTCTTCCCGGCAGTTGCGGTCAACCCCTGCTCTCCACCCGGCTCATTCCCGGCTTTTGACGCGCCATTCTTCCATTTCGCTTCAGATTTCTTGCGATACTTCGCCCCCTCTTTGGCCGCGAAGTAAACGATCACGATAGTGAAGAGGAAGATCAGTATTAAAATTTGTGTTGACATAAACAGTTCATTAAAATTAGACTATTTCTCGCCATGGTAAAATCCAAGTGAACTTGTCCTATGCTCGTTTGGCTTATCGAAATAGTTGGTTAATTTATCCGGTTATAACGGCAGGTTGTCGTGCTTCTTCGGTGGGTTTTGCAACTTTTTGGTTTGCAACTGCTGCAGCGCTCGTATTACGCGGAACCGCGTGTTTCTCGGCTCGATCACGTCGTCGATGTACCCGTACCGTGCCGCCACGTATGGGTTGGCGAACAGGTCGTTGTACTCCTGCTTCTTCTCCTCGATCACCTTTGACAGTCTATCGGGATCACTTTCAGCGGCGATCTCCTTGCTATAGAGCACCTCCACGGCACCCTCGGCACCCATCACCGCGATCTCGGCACTTGGCCACGCGTAGTTGATGTCGCCACGCAGCTGTTTGGAGCTCATCACGATATGGGCACCCCCGTACGATTTACGCAGTGTGACGGTCACCTTCGGCACCGTCGCTTCGCCATACGCATAGAGCAGCTTGGCCCCGTGCGTGATCACGCCGCCGTACTCTTGCCCCGTGCCGGGCAAGAACCCCGGTACGTCCACAAGCGAAACGATGGCGATGTTGAACGCGTCACAGAAGCGGACGAACCGCGCTGCCTTGCGCGACGCGTTGATGTCGAGCACGCCGGCCAGGAACTTGGGCTGGTTCGCGACGATACCCACCGATTGGCCGTTGAATCGGGCGAATCCCACGATGATGTTCTTCGCGTAATCGGCGTGCACCTCCAGGAATTCGCCTTTGTCGACGATCGCGCCAATCACCTCGTACATATCGTACGGCTTGCTGGGGCTATTCGGGATTATCTCGTTCAACCCATCCTCCAGCCGGTCAATCGGGTCATCGTTCGGGATGTAGGGTGGGTCTTCCAGGTTATTTTGTGGTATGTAGCTGATCAGCTTGCGGATGAGCGTGAAGCCCTCCTCTTCCGAGGGTACTTGGAATTGCGCGACGCCCGACTTGGAGGCGTGTACCGAAGCACCTCCCAACTCTTCTTGCGTCACGTCTTCCCCGGTCACCGTCTTCACCACCTTGGGGCCGGTGAGGAACATGTAGGATGTCCCTTGGGTCATCACGATAAAGTCGGTAAGGGCGGGCGAGTAGACCGCTCCCCCGGCGCAGGGGCCAAAGATGCCCGAGATCTGCGGGATCACCCCGGATGCCAGGATGTTGCGTTGGAAAATCTCGGAGTACCCTGCCAGGGCGTTGATTCCCTCTTGGATGCGGGCGCCCCCCGAGTCGTTGATCCCGATGAGCGGTGCGCCCATTTTCATGGCTTGGTCCATCACCTTGCAGATCTTCATCGCGTGCATCTCCCCGAGAGAGCCGCCCGATACGGTGAAGTCTTGCGCGAAGATGTAGACGAGGCGACCATCGATGGTCCCGTATCCGGTCACGACGCCATCTCCCAGGTACTTTTTCTTCTCCATCCCGAAATTGTGCGAGCGGTGCTCCACGAACATGTCAAACTCTTCGAAGCTACCTTCGTCCAACAGCATGCTGATGCGTTCCCGCGCCGTGTACTTCCCTTTTTGGTGTTGCGCGGTAATTCTTTTCTCTCCTCCGCCTAATCGAGCTTTTTCCCGTAGTTGGATGAGCTCTTTTACTTTTTCGAGTTGCTTGCTCATATATAAAAAACGTTGTTAGGGTATAAATGATGTTCTATTCTTCACAAAATTCGGTCAGCACGCCCCCGGTAAATTTCGGGTGCAGGAAGCCGATGGTTAGCCCTTCCGCACCGGGTCGGCCCTGCTTATCGATCAGCCTGATTCCCTTCGCTTCCGCTTCGGCCAACGCTTCGTTCACGTTGCTTGTCGCGTACGCGATGTGGTGAATCCCTTCGCCCCTCTTCTCGATGAACTTGGCGACGGTGCTCGTCTCGTCGGTTGGCTCGAGCAGCTCGATCTTGGTTTGTCCCACCTTGAAGAAGGCGGTTTTGACCTTCTGATCCTCCACAGTTTCAATGTTGTAGCACTTCAACCCCAAAACACCTTCGTAATAGGGGAGGTGCTCCTCGATGCTTTTTACGGCTATACCGATGTGTTCGATATGTGTAATTTCCATACAACCAGTTGTTTAGTAACGTTATTAAATGGATGAGATGCGTAACACCTCTAGTAATTCGTCGCTGATCTCCCGCTCTTTCTTGATGGCCCGTTTAAAGGGGACGTAGACGATCTCGTTCTCGCGGATACCGATCATCACGTTTCGTTGATTTTCCTGGAACGCCTGTATGGCGGCTACACCCATGCGGCTGGCCAAGATCCGGTCTTCCGCGGTGGGGGAGCCCCCCCGTTGCAGGTGTCCCAGGATGGTCACCCTCACGTCGTATGCCGGGTACTGCTTCTTGACCCTTTCGGCCAGTTTCATGGCGCCTCCCGTTACTTCGCTTTCGGCTACCAATACCATGCTGCTGTTCTTCGACTTGCGGAACCCCTGATCGATCAGTTCAGCCAGCTGGTCCTTCTCGATGCTTATCTCGGGGATGATGGCTGCTTCCGCACCCGAGGCAATAGCACTGTTGAGCGCGAGGTACCCGCAGTTGCGGCCCATTACCTCCACGAAGAAGAGACGCTCATGCGAGGTGGCCGTGTCCCTCAGCCGGTCCATCGACTCCATGATGGTGTTCAGCGCGGTATCGTAACCAATGGTGGTATCGGTCCCGTTCAGGTCGTTATCGATGGTTCCCGGGAGCCCCACGACCGGGATGTTGAACTCGTTGGCGAAAATGCCTGCCCCTGTTAGGGAGCCATCGCCTCCGATGACCACCAGCGCGTCAATGTTGTGCTTCTTGAGGTTTTCGTACGCGCGTTTGCGGCCCTCCACCGTCTTGAACTCTTCGGATCGGGCTGTCTTGAGGATGGTTCCACCCTGTTTGATGATGTTGCTGACGCTGTTCGTCTGAAACTCCTCGATCTCGTTGAAGACAAGTCCCCTGAAGCCCCGGTAGATACCGTATACGCGCATACCGCTAAATATGGCGGCACGCGTTACCGCGCGGATAGCCGCGTTCATTCCCGGCGAATCACCACCCGAGGTGAGGATGCCGATGCTTTTAATATTTGATTCCATATGTTTAAATATTCGTGTGAAAGTGAGTGGCAAAGGTACGTTATTTTCATCCACGATGCAACAAAAGCCAGCGAAATGCTTTTATCTTCTTAGTCGATCTTCAACGTCCATGCTTTGATGTAGTACCCTGATTATCTCGATTACCTCCCGTGTTTGTCTATATTTGTAGAAGATCAAGTGCGATTTTACCTTAGAACACCTGTAATCTTTTCTTACATGAGAAAAATCCTTGCCCGATAGGGGATATTTCGTGATAAACTCTATTTCATTAAAGATAAGGTTATAATATCGGTCGGCTTGTTCAATGGACCACGTCTCGAGGGTGTACAACCAAATATTTTCGATATCCTCGAATGCCTTTTCACTTATCTCGAATCTCATTTTACTTGTTGTAAGTGTTTCGCGTGAAGGTCGGCCAGTGCTTTTTCCTTGTCAAAATTTGGGATCATCCCCGAATTTTCGCCTGCCTTTAATTCGGCAATAAGGATTTTCGTCTTGTTTTCTTCTTGTTCAAACAGGCGTAAAGCCGTTCTCACCACTTCACTTGCCGAAGCATATTTCCCTGATTTGACCTGTTCTTGGATGAGGTTGTCAAAATATTCCCCGAGCAATATAGATGTGTTTTTTGCCATAATTGAATCTTTTCGTACGTGGTTTGAATATCGCGTTTTCAGTTCAGTGCAAAAATACCAATTTTTAATATTCGTGCAAAAGATAAAGGGACTTTTGTTCGTCGGCAAGTTCTAGGGTGAGTTCTATTAAGCCGACGGACTCGCGAGGAGCGATCAACGTTCTAGGTTGGAGATATTCTTGGCGAGGGCTTCCATCTGCCACATGGGGGTGGAGGTGGCACCGCAGATGCCGACGCGGATACCCTCCTTGAGCAGCGTGGGATCGAATTCATCCGGCGCGTGGATCAGGTGGGAGTTGGGGTTCGTTCGCTGGCACTCCGCGAAGAGCACCTTCCCGTTGGAGCTTTTTTCGCCCGCGATAAAGAAGATGAGGTTGTGGTTCGCGGCGAACTCCTGTATGTCGGCCACCCGATTGGAGACCTGGCGGCAGATGGTATCGTGGAGCTCCAGTTGGGCGTCTCCTTGCATCTGTTCCCGTATCATCTCCCCGATTTCAAAAAAGCCCTCGAGCGACTTCGTGGTTTGCGAGAAGAG
>DUPB01000097.1 GCA_012838585.1 Bacteroidales bacterium | reverse complement strand
GTTACGCTGAAAGTGTTACGCCAAAAAGTAACGCCAAAAAGTAACGCCAAAAATGTTACGCTGAGAAATTACGCTGAAAGGTTAGCCTTATATCCCAATGGAACCGGCTTCTTCGAACGACTTCCAAAGGTTATCCTCCGGAACCGGCGCCGTGATCGAAACCGTCTCTTTTGAGACGGGGTGCGTGAACGATAGGGAGCGCGCGTGTAGGCTAATACTTCCATCGGGGTTCGAACGCTTCGCCTCGTACTTCAAATCCCCCTTGATGGGGCATCCTATCTTGGCCAGTTGAACCCGTATCTGGTGATGCCGACCAGTCTCGAGGTCGACCTCCAGCAGGTAGTAGTTACGCGAAGCCGCGATAAGTCGGTAGTGCAGCACCGCTTTTTTGGCATGCGGCTTCTCCTGGTTATACGCGACGGACTTGTTGGTCTTCTCGTTCTTGATCAGGTAGTGGGTAAGCCGATCCTCCTCTTTGGGGGGGCACTCCTGCACGATAGCCCAGTAGGTCTTCGCGACCTTTCCATCCCTGAATAGGGTATTCATACGGGAGAGCGCCTTGCTCGTCTTAGCGAACAAGAGCACCCCACTCGTCGGCCGATCGAGCCGATGCGTTACCCCGCAAAACACGTTACCCGGCTTTTTGTACTTCTCCTTCAGGTACTCCTTCACCTTGTCGCACAAAGGCTTATCGCCACTCTTATCCCCTTGGACCAACTCACCGGCCGACTTGTTTACAGCGATCAGGTGGTTGTCTTCGTAGAGAACGGTCATCGCGTTAAGTGTTCATCGCGTTAAGTGTTCATCGCGTTAAGTGTTCGTCGCGTTAAGTGTTCGTCGCGTTTAAGTATTCATTCCCCCGCAGACATGGATCACCTGCCCGCTGACGTACGACGAAAGGTCGGAGGCGAGGAAAAGGGCCACGTTCGCGACATCTTCAGGCGTACCCCCGCGACGCAACGGGATCTGCTTAGCCCACTCGTTACGTATCTCCTCTGAGAGCTGACCGGTCATCTCGGTCACGATAAAACCGGGAGCGATGGCGTTGGCACGGATGCCACGGGAGCCCAACTCCTTGGCAGTGGACTTCGCCAGGCCAATCATCCCCGCTTTTGACGCGGAGTAATTGGCTTGACCGGCGTTACCGGAAACACCCACTACCGAGCTCATGTTGACGATACTGCCCGACCTCTGCCGCATCATCACGGGGGTCACGGCGTGGATGAAGTTAAAGGCCGATTTCAGGTTCACGTTGATAACCGCGTCCCACTGCTGCTCGCTCATACGCATGATCAAACCATCTTTCGTGATACCCGCGTTGTTGATCAGCACGTCGATGCGCCCAAAATCTTTCATCACCTGCTCCACCACCTGGTGCGACTCGTCAAAGTTGGCCGCGTTGGAGGCGTACCCCTTGCATTTCACACCCAACGAAGCGATCTCCTGCTCCGTGGCCTTACCCACCTCGTCAATCACGAGGTCGGTAAAAGCGATGTCCGCTCCTTCAGCGGCGAATTTCAAGGCGATGGCTTTCCCGATACCCCGGGCGGCGCCTGTAATCAAGGCCGTTTTTCCTTCTAATAACTTCATTGTCAATCTTTATTATTATTCAACTAAATAGTTCATAAATTAGACTATTTCTCGCCACGGCATAGGCCAAGTGAACTTGGCATCTGCCCGTTTGGCTTAACGAAATAGTTCACTTAAAGCGTAGCTGTACTTTAAGCGTACAACCCCCTGAAGATTAGGGTCGAAATGATATCCCTGTCCTCCTTTTTATTGTAATCGAGATTCATCACGCCCCGAATAACCGGAACCTCCAGCCCCTTGAACGCGTAGTGTACGATCTCGGCCGTTTTCCTGATATTGCCTATCCTGAACAGCCCCTTATCGTGCCCGTCTTTCAAGATGGATTCCAGGTAATAAATCTCTTTCCTGTCGAATACTTTCCGCACGTTCTCCACCTCCCAGATATCCCGGAAGAAATCGGCCCGAAGGGTACCGTTACGGGTAACCACCTCCTTGATAGCCCTGAAGCGGGTGAAAGCAAACAAGACAAGCTTTTCATCGGCCGGCATGTCGCGGGTGACCACCTCTTCGAGCTTACCGTACAACCCGTTTAGCTCCGATTCGATGACGGCCTTGTAAATATCCTGCTTGCTTCTAAAGTAGGTGTACAGGGTACGTCTGCCACGCCCCGACGCTTCGGCAATATCGTTCATAGTAGTGCTCTCGACCCCTTTCCTGGCGAAAAGCTGCCGAGCCACGTCTATCAGATCCCATTTCGTTTTAGATATAGCCACTTTTACCCGATTAATTTGCTCGCTATCGAGCCTTTCAAGCGCGAACAGATGTCCCCGTGTACGTACAAAAATAAGATAAAGATTTCAGATAGCGAAAGGGAAGCGCGAAAAAAAGTTATTCCTCCATCGACTCAGCCGCCTTTTTCAACTCCGCCGCTACAAGCAACTCCGTGTACCACTCCTTGCCGAACCTGCGGATCAGGGGCTCCTTGAGGAAACGGTACAGGGGTACCCCCTCCTCCTCCCCCTTTGCAACGGCCGAGCGACAAACCGACCAGCGGTGGTAGTTCAGGGCGATAAAATCCCGGTACTTCGTGATGCGAATGGGATAGAGGTGACAAGAGATCGGTTTTTGAACGGTTACGCGTCCCTCCCGGTAAGCCGTGTCAATCGAGCATTTGCAAATCCCCTTCCTATCGCGGTAGGCAAACACGCACTCCTTCCCCTCCTCCACGAGGGAAGTGACCAACTCGCCGTCATAGTCAACGTACCCGATACCCTTGGTCGCTATCACTTTAAGGGCAGCAGGGGGTAAGTACTCCTTGATAACGGGAAGAATGGACTCGATCTCTTCATACTCCTCACGGGTGATGGGAGCACCCGAATCGCCATCCACGCAGCACATACCTTTGCATAGCGTAAGATCGCAAAGGAAATGCTCCTCGAAAATCTCATCGGATAAAATGGTGTCTTGAATCTGTACCATAAAATAACAATCATTATTTCGTCTCATCCAGGTGCCTTTTTCGGTAAGAGATAAAGAGCATGAGGGTCAGCAGTAGGCTACCCAATGCCATAAGGGCAAACGCGGGGGTCACCTCCGCCTCCTCTAATCCCTTCATCCACTCGCTCTCCCCCCAGAAGAAATGCAGGATAACGACCGTGGCGTTGTTGATGAAATGCACCACGATGGGCACCCACAGGTTACGGGTATACAGGAAGAGGTAGCCCAACAGGGCTCCCAGCACGAGGCGCGGGAAAAAGCCGTAGAACTGGAAGTGAACAAGGCTAAAAATGAACGCGGTAATCCAGACCGAGGCATGCCCGTTCGGGATCTTCTCTTGCAGGAACTGCTGGAGCGCCCCGCGGAAAAACAGCTCTTCGGAGAAGGCCGCTAAACCGGCCACGATCAGCAGGTTCAAAAGAAGGTGCCCCACCCCTTTCCCCGATAATATGAGCATGGTGGTCTCCATGGCCGCGTCCTCCAGCGTGCGCATCCACTCCTCCACCGGGCTGAGTGACTCGGGCAGGACGATGCCCTGGTTCCACCGGTTCAAAAAGGAGACGAGCGCGTACGACAACAGAAAGGCGAGGAGACCTAACGCGATATGGTACCCCAAGCGTGCATCGCCCTCCAGCTTTAGGTATTTCGTCCGCGAGTGTCCACTCCACCGCACCGTGAGGTAAGCGGGCAGCATGAAGGCCATGAGCGATTGCAATACCATCCCCAGGTATAACGCTCCCCTACCGCCACTCTCAAGACCAAAGAGGTGCAGCAGCAACGGCATGAATAGCCCGGCGATGAACAACCCGGCCAGCATGAGCAGGAACAGGTAGAGTATACGGGTAGCGGGGGGAACGGTAAAGCGCGTTGACATTGTCGTTTTTTTCTCTCTGCTTTCAAGCTTGACTGAAGCTTATTTCACGACCCATCAGCTGCTTGTTCGCTAAAAGAAAAGAATTCAGCTTCGCTGCACTTTTGCTCGCAACGGCATATATGAACAAGTTCATCTCTGCTCGTCTTGCTTAACGCAAAAGTTCACACTTGTGTTGCTCAAACAGCTTTTCTTTTTTTACGCGAACTTCGCAGGATGTGTCCCCGTAAAACAAGCTAAGGTCTTCGCCTTGAAAGCAGGGGTGTATTTGAAATCGAAAGACATGCTTGTTTTACATGTTCGCGAAGGTAGTACCTTTATCGAAATGACGCAACTTTTTATCGCGTCGCCATTATCGCGTACACGGTTGCTCCACGTGGTTCAAACGTGCATAGCTGGCGGCCAAGCAAAGGGGCGGAAAATATTTTTTTGCAAATTGAAAGAATAGGGCTAATTTTGCACTCTTGTATCTAAAAATTTTCAACTAATCATCGCGCACGCATGAAGTCAACGCTGAATACAACAAACGAGGTGAATGGCACCATCGTGATCGAGCTGGAAAAGGCCGATTACCAGGAGAAGGTAGAAAAGTCATTGAGTCAATTCCGCCGCAAGGCCCAACTTCCCGGCTTCCGCCAGGGGAAGGTACCCAAAAGTGTCATCCAGAAGATGTACGGTAAGGCGATCCTGGTAGATGAGGTGAACAAGCTGGTTACCGACGAGCTGTCCCGCTTTCTACGTGAGAACAACTTGAAGATACTGGGGGAACCTATGCCCGACGAGAGCGAAGATAAGCAGGTGGACCTGGAGAAAGACGATCCGATGACGTTCTACTTCAACGTGGCGCTAACACCCGAATTCGAACTCCCCGTGAGCGAACTGGAGGTTACCCGCTACAACGTTCAACTGGAACCGGAACTGCTCGACAAGCAGATTCAAATATACCAACAAAACTACGGCAGCTACCTCTCCATCGAGGAGGAGGCAGTAGACACCGACCTGATCAAGGGAACCCTTACCGAGTGGGAAGGAGATGCGGCCAAAGAGGATGGACGCGTGGTTGAAAACGCGATCCTGATGCCCTCGTACGTGAAAGATGAGGCGGTGAAAAACAGCTTCATCGGCACCAAGGTGGGTGACCACGTGCTGTTCAACCCGATGATCGCCTACGACAATAACGAGGCCGAAGTCGCCTCGCTGCTGCAAGACACCAAGGAGGGGATTAAAGGGATCGATTCCGATTTCCGCTTCGATATCGCGGAGGTGACCCGATACAAGGAAGCGGAACTGGACCAGGAGCTGTTCAACAAGGTCCTGGGCGAAGGGGCAGCCGATTCCGAAGAGCAGTTCCGGGAAAAAGTGGAGGCGATGATGATCGCGCAGTTCAAGCCGAACGTCGACCACCTATTTATACACGAGGCTCGGGACCTGATCGTCGAGAAGATGAGCGACGTGCTCTTCCCCGATGAGTTGCTGAAAAAGTGGCTGCTGACAACCGATGAAAACCGGACCCCCGAGGAGGTGGAAGAGGACTACCCGGCCATCTTGGAAGACCTCAAGTTTCACGTGGCCAAGCAGAAGATCGTGGATGAGAACGACATCAAGGTGGAGGTGGCCGATGTAGAGGCGATGGCGGTAGAGGTAGCCCGCGCGCAATTCGCTCAGTACGGCATGACCAACCTGCCCGCCGACGCGCTGCAAAACTACGCGCAGAGGCTGCTGGAAAAAGAGGAGACCGTCCGCTCCCTCTACCAGCAGGCCACGGAAAACAAGCTGATCGAATGGCTGATGGAGAACGTTACCCTGGTTGAGAAAAACGTGACCACCAAGGAGTTCGGCGAAATCGTGGAGGAACATTCCCGTTTGCATGCCCCAGAGGAGTTAGAGGAGGATTACGAAGAGGGGCTTGAAGAAGGGTTCGAAGAAAACCAGGAGGGAGTTCACGGGGAATCAACGGCCGAAACGGGAGAGATTTCTGCAGAAAACGCTCTAACGGAAGAAGTTTCAACGGAAGAAGCTCCGGCAGAAGAGGTTACGGTAGAAGAAGCTCCAATGGAAGAGGCTACGACTGAAGCGGCTTCAGCAGAAGAAGCAACCGAAAAAGAAGCAACCGAAGGGTAGCCGACCCAATAAAAAGGTCCTTTTATTTTGCCGTTCCACATTTGATCCCTATTTTTGTCAGGCGTGCAGGGAGGGATAGTGTTACTTGCTTTCAAGACGAAGACCTTGGCTCGTTTTGTGGGGACATATCCTGCGCAGATCGCGTTAAAAAAGAAAAGCTGTTCGAGGCGGTAGTCAACTTTTGCGTTAAGCAAGACGAGCAGAGATGAACATGTTCATATATGCCGTTGCGAGCAAAAGTGCAGCGAAGCTGAATTCTTTTCTTTTAGCGAGCAAGCAGCTGATGGGTCACAAAACGAGCGTCAGTCGAATATTTTCGATAAGTGAGAACAGAGCCAAATTTACTTGAGCTATGTCGAACGCAGAAAATATCTGCGGAGCGAACTTGAAAGCAAATAACAAACGCGAATGGTATGATTGAGCAATAAAAAACCACAAAAAGAGATTTTATGAACAACGAATTTAAACAATACGCGGTGAAGCACCTGGGGATGAGCCGCTCCCGTCTTGAGAGCTACATGAACATCACCAGCCAAAGGGGCGGTGGCTACATCTCGCCGACCATTATCGAGGAGCGGCAACTCAACGTGGCGCAGATGGACGTCTTTTCGCGGCTCATGATGGACCGCATCATCTTCTTAGGCACGGCGATTGACGACTACACGGCTAACGTCATTCAAGCGCAGCTGCTTTACCTCGACTCGTCCGACCCCGGGAAAGACATCTCCATCTACATCAACTCCCCCGGTGGCACCGTGTACGCCGGCTTGGGTATCTACGACACCATGCAGTTCATCTCGAGCGACGTCTCCACCATCTGTACCGGCATCGCCGCGTCGATGGCCGCCGTGCTGCTCGTGGCGGGTACCCCCAAGAAGCGGTTTGCCCTCACCCACTCCCGCGTGATGATCCATCAGCCGATGGGCGGCGTGCAGGGACAAGCATCAGACATCGAGATCACCGCCCGCGAGATTGCCAAGATCAAGCAGGAGCTCTACACCATTATCTCCAACCACTCCGGTAAACCCATCGAGGATGTGGAGAGGGACTCCGACCGAGATTTCTGGATGACCGCCGCCGAAGCCAAAGCCTACGGGATGGTAGATGACGTGTTGAAAAAAGTCAAGAAGAAGTAAAGCAAGGAGATCGACATGGGAAAGAAAACAACCAGCGGCAACCAGTGCAGCTTTTGCGGGAGAAACGAGCGGGAGGTCAACCTGCTCATCTCCGGGATGACCGGGTTTATTTGCGACATGTGCACCGAGCAGGCTCACGAGATCGTGAACGAATCGTTCAAGGGCAGCACCAAGTCGGATCACGGCCTCTCCCTGTCGTCCCTTCCCAAACCCGCTCAGATCAAGGAGTTCCTGGATCAATACGTGATCAAACAGGACAACGCGAAGCGCTTCCTTTCGGTCGCCGTCTACAACCATTACAAGCGCATCCTTCAAAAGAACGCGAAAGACGACGTGGAGATCGAGAAGTCGAACATCATCATGGTGGGGGCCACCGGTACCGGTAAAACGCTGCTGGCACGTACCATCGCGAAGCTACTGCAGGTTCCCTTCACCATTGTCGACGCCACGGTACTCACCGAGGCCGGCTACGTGGGCGAAGATATCGAAAGCATCCTCACCCGGCTGCTGCAGGTGGCCGACTACGACGTGAACGCCGCGGAGCGGGGCATCGTCTTCATCGATGAGATCGACAAGATCGCGCGCAAGAGCGACAACCCCTCTATCACCCGCGACGTGAGCGGCGAAGGGGTGCAACAAGGGTTGCTCAAACTGCTGGAGGGCGCCACGATAAACGTCCCCCCCCAAGGAGGGCGCAAGCACCCGGAGCAGCGGATGATCGCGGTAGACACCAAGAACATCCTGTTCATCTGCGGGGGTGCCTTCGACGGCATCGAGAAAAAGATCGCGCAGCGCCTCAACACGCGGGTGGTAGGGTACGCGGCCAGCGGGCAAAAGGCGCGCATCGATACCGATAGCCTGCTCAAGTACATCACGCCGTTAGACCTCAAGTCGTTCGGCTTGATCCCGGAGATCATCGGTCGCCTCCCCATCCTCACCTACCTGGAGCCGCTCGACCGGGCTGCCCTCCTTCGCATCCTCGTGGAGCCGAAGAACTCCATCATCAAGCAGTACCAGAAGCTGTTCGAGATGGATGGGGTAAAGCTCACGTTCGACACGGGTGCTTACGAGTACATCGTGGATAAAGCCATCGAGTTCAAGCTGGGTGCACGGGGATTGCGTTCCATCGTGGAGGCGGTGATGATCGATGCCATGTTCAACCTTCCCTCCGAAGAGAAAGAGAATAAAAAACTGCACGTCACGCGTGCGTACGTGAAAAATCAACTGGAAAATTCTGATATGCATCACCTTAGGGTCGCGTAACCGAACCCCGTTTCAACCGTTCACGGGGTACCTCGTGGTGACTTTTCAGGTACTTTTAACTACTATTCGGGTACTATTTCCCAAATATATTTGGCGAAAGATAAATTTTAATCTATCTTAGAAGAACCAAAAACAGCGGTTTTATTTTTATTATTGCAATACTTGTTTAATTTCGCGTCTCCCACACGTTGAAGACGCGTATATTTTTGGGAACTCGCTCGATGGAAAAACAAGATTTATTACACAAAAGGCTAAAGGAATACTTTGGTTTCGACACGTTTAAAGGCAATCAGGAAGCCATTATACGTAGTATCCTAGCCGGGAAAGACACGTTCGTGCTGATGCCTACCGGTGGGGGGAAGTCGCTCTGCTACCAACTTCCCGCCTTGATGATGGAAGGTACCGCCATCGTCATCTCGCCCCTCATCGCCCTCATGAAAAACCAGGTGGATGCCATGCGCAACTACAGCGATGAGGATGGCGTCGCCCATTTCCTGAACTCGTCGCTCAACAAACAGGAGATCGAGGAGGTAAAAAGAGATGTGCTATCAGGGCAAACGAAGATGCTCTACGTGGCACCCGAGTCGCTTACCAAGAGCTCCAACGTGGAGTTCCTGCGAAATATCGATATCTCCTTCTACGCGGTAGACGAGGCGCACTGCATCTCCGAGTGGGGGCATGACTTCCGGCCGGAATACCGGCGCATCCGCCCCATCATCAACGAGATACACCCCCGCCCCATTATCGCGCTCACGGCCACGGCCACACCCAAGGTGCAACACGATATCCAAAAAAACCTGGCCATGACCGACGCCGTGGTCTTCAAGTCGTCGTTCAACCGTCCCAACCTCAACTACGAGGTGCGGCACAAGACCAGCGATATCGACCGGGAGATCATCAAGTTTATTATCTCGCAAGGACGCAAGTCGGGTATCGTTTACTGCCTCAGCCGAAAAAAGGTGGATGACTTTGCCGAGATACTGCAGGCGAACGACATCCGGGCACTTCCCTACCACGCGGGTATGGACGCGGTAACCCGCAGCAACAACCAAGACGCCTTCCTCATGGAAGAGGTAGACGTGATCGTGGCCACCATCGCCTTCGGGATGGGTATCGATAAGCCCGACGTGCGCTACGTGATCCATTACGACATCCCCAAAAGCCTGGAGGGGTACTACCAGGAGACGGGACGCGCCGGCCGGGATGGTGGCGAGGGCAAGTGTATCGCCTTTTACTCGAAGAAAGACCTTCAGAAGCTGGAACGGTTCATGCAGGGAAAACCGGTTTCAGAACAAGAGATAGGGAAACAGCTGCTGTTAGAGACCGCGGCCTACGCCGAGACATCGGTCTGCCGGAGAAAGGTACTGCTGCACTACTTCGGCGAAGAGTACACCGTGCAAAATTGCGAACATTGCGATAATTGTTTAAATCCTAAAATTAAAGTGGAAGCTAAGGAGTTACTTATTACTGCATTGGAAGCCATCACCGTTCTCAAGGAGAAGCATAAGACCGATTACGTGATTGACTTCCTTACCGGCAGGGACTCATCGGATATCGAGACCTACGGCGACGATAAGCTGGAGGAGTTTGGATCGGGTTCCGATGAGGAGGAGAGCATTTGGGAGGCGGTCATCCGGCAAGCCTTGCTAGACAATTACTTACTGAAAGAGATCGAGAACTACGGGATCTTGAAGATCACGAAGAAGGGAAAGAACTTCCTGAAAAATCCAGTCTCCTTTAAAATCACCAAACCGGATGAGGACGAGGACGATATGCTGGATCTCACCGGCGATGATTCCGATGCCATGGCCTCTGCCGCGGGTAGTGGCGGTGCCGCCGACCCACAGCTCTACGCCATGATGAAGGACTTGCGGAAGAAGCTCTCCAAGAAGCTCAACGTACCACCCTACGTCATCTTCCAACCCGCCTCGCTGGAAGCGATGGCCACCTCCTACCCAATCACTGAGGAAGAGTTACAAAACATCCCCGGCGTGGGCGCGGGAAAGGCCAAGCGATACGGCAAGGAGTTCCTCGAGCTCATCAAGAGGCACGTGGAAGAGAACGAGATCACCCGTCCCGAAGACCTCCGCGTGAAGACGGTCGCCAACAAGTCGAAGCTCAAGGTGGCCATCGTCCAGGCGATAGACCGCAAGGTAGCACTCGATGATCTAGCCGAATCCAGGGGCATCGATTTCGACGAGCTACTCACGGAAGTGGAGGCAATCGTCTACTCCGGCACGAAGATCAACATCGACTACTTCCTTGACGAGGTACTGGATATTGATGTGCTTGAAGATGTGTATGACTACTTCCGGGAGGCACCTACCGACAACTTGGATACCGCCCAGGATGAACTGCCCGAGTACACCGAAACAGAAATACGGCTCGTGCGGATCAAGTTCATCTCCGATATGGCCAATTAACAGCGTGAAAAAAGCAACCCGAGTAATGGAGAATGACCGGTAACGCCTCGCGCGAATTAAGAAACGTGAAACAACTGCAACATATAGAGAGTCCCGACGACCTGAAAGAGCTGACCATCAAGCAGCTGGAGGAGGTCTGCGACGACTTGAGGGAGTTCATTATCGAGCAGCTCTCCTGCAACCCGGGCCACTTCGGCTCCAGCCTGGGCACCGTGGAACTCACCGTGGCACTCCATTACCTCTACAACACGCCCTACGACAGGCTGGTATGGGACGTGGGTCATCAGGCCTACAGCCACAAGATACTGACTGGCCGGCGCAACCGCTTCCATACTAACCGGAAGTTGGGAGGCCTCTCTGGATTTACCAACCCGGAAGAGAGCGAGTACGACAGCTTCATCGCCGGTCACGCCTC
>DUPB01000096.1 GCA_012838585.1 Bacteroidales bacterium | reverse complement strand
TATATTGTTAAGAATAATTAATGAGCAAGTCCTATATAATAGCGCCGAAAACAGAAAGCGGGTTGAAATCTTTAACGACTAAGCAGTTGCCTCATGGAGAGGAGTGACGAAAAAATTTGCCCTTCCCACCGAATAGTGTTATTTTTGAACCTGCTTATGGATGATAGACCCCTTATCGAATTAACATGCTGCCCGATATGCGGCAGTAACGCTATAGAGAGAACGCTCGACGTGGTAGACCACTTCTCAAGTGGGGAGCTCTTTCCCCTCATGGATTGCCGCCGGTGCGGTTTTCGTTTCACGAACCCTTTCCCATCTAAAGAGACGATCGGGAGGTATTACGACTCACCGGAATACATCGCCCACTCCGATACCCATCGGGGGTTGGTGAACAAGCTGTACCATGCCGCCCGGCAGGTTATGGTAAAGAGGAAGGTTCGCCTGGTGACGAAGGCCACTCGGGGAGTGGTGGGTGGAAAAGGCAAACAGAACGGACCAACCCTGACGGACGATCGGGCTAACGTCACAAACGAATCACTTCGCCTCCTTGATATGGGGTGTGGAACCGGCTACTTCCTCCACGCGGCAAAAAGGCGTGGGTTCGCCGTTTCGGGCATCGAGAAAGAGCAAAAGGCCAGGGAGTACGCCGTCGACAAGTTCGGTCTGGAAGCGTGGGACGAAAAACGCTTCTGGAACATCGAGCCGGCATCGTATCACGTGGTCACCCTATGGCACGTGCTGGAGCACTTGGAAAAACTGAATGAAAGCGTCGTACAGATCAAGGAGATGCTGACAGACGAGGGAGCCGCGGTTATCGCCGTTCCCAACCACCTCGCGTACGACGCTCGCTTCTACAAAGAGCGGTGGGCAGCGTACGATGTACCCAGGCACCTGTGGCACTTCACCCCCGCTACCCTTGAACGGTTACTGGCACGGCATGGATTGGTCGTCACGGGCAGACACGCGTTGCCTTTCGACCCGTTCTACATCTCGTTGTTGAGCGAGAAGTACGTGAAGAGCACCCCGCTGGTGCGTTGGGTCCGGGCCCCGCTTGTCGGCTTGGTAAGCCTTGCCCGCTCGTGGTATGACATCGAACAAGCCAGCTCCATCGTTGTCATCGCGCGAAAATCAAGCAAGTCATTAGGGAGAACCCCTTGACAATATCATATTCCTTACACGTCACCTTATCATTTCCCTTACACGTTATCTACATTATGGGCAAGAGAAAGAAACCGATTCAGTTCAACAAGCAGCGCCTCTTCTACTCGATACAGGAGGTAGCCGACCATTTCGCCGTCAATGTCTCACTACTGCGCTACTGGGAGAAAGAGTTCGACAATATACGACCCAAGAAGACGGCCGGCGGCACCCGCCAATATACCCGCGAAGATATCCTGCAGGTAGAGATGGTCTACCACCTGGTCAAGGAGAAGGGGATGACGCTTGAGGGAGCCCGCCAAACCCTACAAACGAAAAAGGACGAGGTGACGAGGCGGACCGAGGCGGTGGCGCGCCTTAGGGAGATAAAAAAAGAGTTGCTTCTCCTGCAAGGGGAGTTCGACCAGTTACACGAGCAGCAAAAATACTCCTCCACGAAGACCGAAGAGTAGCGTAATAACACCGACCCGTAGATCATAGCCGTAATGAGACTTATAAAGACAAATAATCGTATGAAAAAAATGCTTCTCCCCCTGTTCTCTTTACTTTTTTTACCGCTGCTATTTCCGGCCTGCCTCTTCGCGAAAAAAGAGGCCTCGATGAGCCACGTGAGGTCATCGCTCTCCTCCGCGAAAGATCTGTCCATTCATGGTGAATCATCGGTAACGATGGGTGCCGAACGGTTCGATCAATACCTATCGGCACTGGAAGGCCAGCGGGTAGCCGTGATGAGCAACCAGACCGGTATGGTGGGTGATATCCACCTGGTGGACGCGCTTGTGGGACGGGGTATCAAAGTGGTGGCAATTTTCTCCCCCGAGCATGGCTTTCGGGGAACCGCCGACGCGGGTGAGCGGGTAAGCAGCTCAGTCGATGAGAAGACCGGCATCCCTATCTGGTCGCTCTACGGGGGCGGGGGCGGCAAGCCTTCGGCAGAGAGGATGACGGAGCTGGACGTGCTGCTATTCGATATGCAAGACGTGGGGCTACGCTTCTACACCTATTACGCCAGCATGGCGCGGCTGATGGACGCCTGTGCCGAGCACGGCAAGAAGATGATCGTGCTGGACCGACCCAACCCCAACGGTTTTTACGTGGATGGCCCCCTCCTCGATATGAAGCATAAGTCGGGTGTTGGTTGGCTCCCCATCCCGGTGGTTCACGGGATGACCCTTGGGGAGTTGGCGCTAATGGTCAACGGCGAGAAGTGGCTGCCCGAGGGACGGGTGTGCAACCTCACCGTGGTACCGTGTGAAAACTACACGCGCCAAACACGTTACGAGCCCCCCATCCCACCCTCTCCCAACCTGCCCAACATCCAGTCGATTTACCTCTACCCCTCCACCTGCCTGTTCGAGGGGACAGTCATGAGCCTGGGACGCGGCACCTCGTTTCCCTTCGAGGCGTACGGCCACCCGGATTACAAGGGGTCGGACTTCACGTTCACCCCCCGCAGCGTGCCAGGCGCCAAGAACCCGCCCCTGTTAAACCAAAAGTGCTTTGGGGTCGACCTAAGGAACGTGCCGCACGAGGAGATTTGGGAAAAGGGGTTTGACCTCTCCTACATCATCGATGCTTACCAAAACCTGGGTATCGGCGAAAAGTTCTTCACCTCCTTCTTCGAGAAGCTGGTCGGCGTGGACTACATACGCGAAGACATTATGGCAGGCAAATCGGCCGATGCTATCAAGGCCAAGTGGGCGGACGACGTGAAGCAGTTCAAACAACAGCGGAGACCTTACTTGCTTTATGAAGAGATATAAAGTCCTAAATAATTTATAACTTTGCGACCTGAACAGGAACAACAACATCACATGGAAATTGCAAGCAAGTACAACCCCGCTGAGGTAGAGAAGAAGTGGTATCAATATTGGATGGAATACCAGCTGTTCCATTCAGAGCCCGATGATCGTGAGCCATTCACAATCGTTATTCCGCCGCCCAACGTCACTGGCGTGCTGCATATGGGCCACATGCTCAACAACACCATCCAGGATGTGCTGGTGCGGCGAGCCCGCATGCAGGGAAAGAACGCCTGCTGGGTACCCGGTACCGACCACGCCTCCATCGCCACCGAGGCGAAGGTGGTAGAGCGACTGGCATCACGGGGTATCAAGAAAAGCGACCTAACGCGGGAGGAGTTCCTCGAACACGCGTGGGAGTGGACACGGGAGCACGGAGGGATCATCCTCGAACAGCTAAAGAAGCTGGGCGCCTCCTGCGATTGGGAGCGCACCGCGTTCACCATGGACGACCTCCGTTCCGAGAGCGTGCTGAAGGTGTTTTGCGACCTCCACGAGAAGGGACTAATTTACCGGGGCGTGCGGATGGTGAACTGGGATCCACAGGCGCTCACGGCACTGTCCGACGAGGAGGTAATCCACAAAGAGGTAAACGCCAAACTCTACTACTTGAAATACATGGTAGAAGGTGACCCGAACGGGGCTTACGCCCTGGTCGCCACCACCCGCCCGGAGACCATCATGGGGGATACCGCGATGTGTATCCACCCTGACGACCCGAAGAACGCCCACCTGAAGGGGAAGAGGGTGATCATCCCGCTCGTCAACCGGGCCATCCCCGTGATCGAGGATGAGTACGTCGATATCGAATTCGGTACCGGTTGCCTGAAGGTGACGCCGGCGCACGACGTGAACGACTACCTCCTGGGCGAGAAGCACAACCTCCCCTCTATCGATATATTCAACGATGACGGCACCCTCAACGAGCATGGCATCCACTATAAAGGGATGGATCGGTTCGAGACAAGGAAGCAGATCGAGAAAGACCTGGAGGAGGCCGGACTTATCGAGAGGATAGAGCCGTACGTCCACAAGGTGGGATTCTCAGAGCGCACCGATGCTGTTATCGAGCCTAAACTCTCCATGCAGTGGTTCCTGAAGATGGAGCAGCTGGCTAAACCGGCTACCGAGGCGGTAGAAAACGACACCATCCGCTTCCACCCGGAGAAATACAAGAACATGTACCGCCACTGGATGGAGAACATCAAGGACTGGTGCATCAGTCGCCAACTCTGGTGGGGACACCGGATTCCGGCCTACTTCCTGCCCGAGGGGGGGTACGTGGTGGCGATGACCCCCGAGGAGGCTCTCGAGAAAGCACGGGCTAAGGTGGACTACCCGCTCACGATAGACGACCTGAAACAGGACGAAGACGTGCTGGACACCTGGTTCTCCTCGTGGCTCTGGCCCATCTCGGTATTCGATGGTATCAACCGCCCCAACAACGAGGAGATCAACTACTACTACCCCACGAACGACCTGGTGACGGCACCCGAGATCATCTTCTTCTGGGTGGCACGGATGATCATGTCGGGCTACGAGTACCGGGGCGAACCCTGCTTCCGGAACGTTTACTTCACGGGGATCGTGCGCGACAAGCTGGGACGAAAGATGTCGAAGTCACTCGGCAACTCGCCCGACCCGATCGAGCTGATGAACCAGTACGGGGCCGATGGCGTGCGGATGGGTATGCTGCTCACCTCCCCCGCGGGGAACGACCTCCCCTTCGACGAGCTGATGTGCGAGCAGGGGCGCAACTTCAACAACAAGATATGGAACGCGTTCCGACTGATCGAGGGGTGGGAGGTGGACGAGACCATCCCACAACCCGAGACGGCAGCCATCGCGGTGGAGTGGTTCCAAAACAAGCTGTTCGAGACCATTGCGGAGGTGGACGACCTCTTCTCGAAGTACCGCCTCTCGGAAGCGCTCATGGCGCTTTACAAGTTCTTTTGGGACGATTTCTCGGCGTGGTACCTGGAGATCGTGAAACCGGACTATCAACAACCCATCGACGCTCAGACGTACAAGGCCACGTTGCACTTTTTCGACGCGCTGACCCGCTTGCTACACCCCTTCATGCCGTTTATCACCGAGGAGCTGTGGCAGGCGCTTTACCCCCGGGAGAAAGGCGAGAGCATCATGACCGCACCACAACCCGAAGCAGGGGCAACCGATAGCGGGTTGTTGGCCGACTTTGAGGTGTTGAAAGAGGTGGTATCAGGCGTGCGTGCCATCCGGACGGAGAAGAATATCCCCAACAGGGAGGAACTGGAGCTGCACGTGACCGGGGGACATAACGACCGGTTCAACAGCGTGATCGCCAAAATGTGCCGCCTCTCTAACATCACGACGGTATCGGAGAAGCAATCCAGCGCGGCCGGCTTCTTCGTGGGGACCACCGAGTACAGCGTGCCACTGGAAGAGAAGATAGACGTCGATGCGGAGCTGGAGAAACTTCACGCTGAACTGGCTTACACCGAGGGTTTCCTGCAATCGGTACTGAAAAAGCTGAGCAACGAGCGGTTCGTACAGAACGCGAAACCTGAAATCGTGGAAAATGAACGCAAGAAGCAGGCGGACGCGGAGAGCAAGATCGCTCGGTTGAAGGAGGGTATTGCCGCGCTTACTCTCCTGGAAGAATAGTTTTTCAGGATTTGTGTATCATTTATAAATGTTATTTTAAAACATGCAACGTCAAAGCATCATAATTTTCGAACCGGATACGGTTGAACAGGAGAAAGCCCTAAAAGCATTCGGTAAAGCGTTAAAGCTCAAATATGAGGTGAAGACGAAACCCTATAACCCGGAATTTGTGGAGATGATAGAAAAGGGTGACAGGGATCTTGCCAATGGTAAAGGAGTTAAGCTATCAATCGAGGAGTTCAAAGCGCTATGCAAGTAGAATTAACTCCCAAAGCACGACAAGATATCGATTACTGGCGAAGTACCAATAATGCAGCCATTCTTAAAAGGATTGAGTTGTTGTTCGATGCTATTCTTCAAAATCCATATAAAGGCATTGGAAAACCTGAAGCCCTAAAATATCAACTTTCGGGCAAATGGTCAAGACGAATTACCAATGAACACCGTTTTGTATATGCTATTGAAGGGGACACGCTAAGGATTTATTCCCTTAAAGGACACTACTGGTAAAGTACAACAAATGAAAGCGATGAACCGGCTGGTCTCGTATATCTCGGAATGCATCGATGAACCGATCGTGACTTTCAAGCCGGTTTCGGGGGGCAGCATCTCATCGGCTTACCGCCTGGAGACCGGGGTAAAGGCCTATTTTTTGAAGGTGAACCGGAAGCCGACTGCGCTACCTATGTTCCAAGCGGAGAAGGAGGGGTTGAGAGCAATAGAAGAGAGCGGCACCATCGCCGTGCCGCACGTGCATCTGGTCGGCTCGCTCGGCAGCCAGGCCTTCTTGTTGATGGACCACGTGGAGAGCAAGCGTCCCGACGAATCGGACTACCGACGGCTGGGTATGCAGCTGGCCCGACTGCACCAAACCGCGGGCAAGCGGTTCGGCTTCACGGGCGATAACTTTATCGGCAGCCTGGCGCAAAGCAACCAAAACCACACTGACTGGCCGGAATTCTACTGGCGGGAGCGGATCCTGCCTCAGCTGGAGATGGCACGACGAAAAGGGCTACTCTCCGAAAAAGCGATTCCCACCGAAGCGAAGGCGGTCAACATCTTCACCCAAGTTTTCGGCGAAGTGAAACCGGTGCTGCTGCATGGTGACCTGTGGGGTGGCAACTACCTGATCGCGAACGACGGCACGCCCTACCTCATCGACCCGGCCACCTACTACGGCCACTCGATGGTAGATATCGCGATGAGTCACCTTTTCGGCGGCTTCTCTCCATCGTTTTACGACGCCTATCACGAAATCATTCCCAAACCGGATAACTATGTACAGCAAATTGAGCTGTATCAGCTATACTACCTGCTTGTGCATTTAAATCTGTTCGGAAGCGGATACTATGCATCAGTCGCCTCTATCTTGAAACGACTATTTTCTTAAAATACACCCTTATGGCAGTACCATCAACATTACTTTCGGGCTTGATTCCCATAACATGCCTTTCCTTTTTGCCATCTTCAGCAAAAATTGTCCAAAACGAGCCTCCGAAAGAGCGCCCCAATATACTTTGGATCTCTACCGAAGACCTTAGTCCTCGCCTGGGTTGTTACGGTGATCCAATAGCGCGAACCCCTAATATCGACCGATTGGCTTCAGAGGGAACACGTTTCACCAACGTGTTCACAACTGCCGCGATTAGCTCCCCATGCCGTGCCGGGATCATCACCGGTATGTACCAAACCTCTATCGGGTGCATGCATATGCGTACCACCACGTATCGCCGTTCGGCTGAAAACCCAATGCCCTACCTTGGGGTTCCCCCACACTACGTGAAAGCCTTTACAGAGTATTTACGGGCAGCGGGTTACTACTGCACGAACAATAGCAAAACCGACTACCAGTTCGCGAGGGACCCGGTTCCTGAAAGCATTTGGGATGAATGCGCCAATACCGCGCATTACAAGAACAGGCCGGACAAAGATCAGCCCTTCTTTGCCGTTTTCAATTACGTGGGAACGCATGAGAGTCGTAATTGGGATATAGACAACGTGAAGACAGATCCCTCAACCGTGGAGGTCCCGCCCTATTATCCCGATACGGAGATCGTGCGAAGGAACCTCGCGAAAGTGTATGACAATGCCGCCCGGTTAGACTCGGTGGTGGCGGTTTTGTTGGATGAGCTGGAAAAGGAGGGTGTTGCTGAAAACACGGTGGTCTTTTTCTGGAGCGATCATGGTGATGGGCTCCCCCGGGCAAAACGTTGGTTATACGATTCGGGCCTTCACGTGCCCCTGATTGTCCGTTGGCCCAAACAGTTACAACCCGGAACGGTCAACGATGACATGATCAGCTCGATTGACTTTGGCCCAACGGTGCTCTCCCTGGCTGGGGTGAGGGTCCCGGCTCATATGCAAGGTCAACCCTTCCTGGGATCACAGGCAAGCACGCCCCGTCAATACGTTTTTGCCGCAAGGGATAGGGTCGATGAGTCATACGATATGGTTCGATCGGTTCGCAACAAGGATTTCCTG
>DUPB01000095.1 GCA_012838585.1 Bacteroidales bacterium | reverse complement strand
GTAACAGAGGTAAACCCGCTTATCTGCGTAGGTGAGAACGTGAGGGGCTTGCTCAGTCACGATAACGGAAGAACCTTGCAAGGCATGATTTCCATATTAAACGAGATTGGCTATAACGTGGCTCCTGTTCAAGTACTTAAGGCCATTAATTACAAAGTTCCTCAAAAAAGAGAACGATTAATCTTAGTGGGTATACGAAAAGATATTAAAAACGTGGAATACGAATACCCTAAACCTTATAGGCGAATATACAACCTACGTGATGCACTCAAGAAGGGAGACCTATACGATAGTGATGTACCCAAATCGGATGGAGCAACCTACCCTAAGCGTAAAAAGGAGATTCTTAGCATGGTACCGCCCAAAGGGTACTGGCGTGATCTCCCTGTTGATGTCCAAAAAGAGTATTTAGCTGGCAGTTACTACTTGGGAGGAGGAAAAACGGGAATGGCTCGACGAATAGGCTGGGATGAGCCCTGTTTGACTCTAACTTGCAGTCCGGCTCAAAAACAAACAGAAAGATGTCACCCCGATGAAACGCGTCCATTCACTGTTCGTGAATACGCTCGTATTCAAACCTTTCCGGACGAGTGGGTATTCGAGGGTTCAATGGCTCAACAGTATAAGCAAATTGGGAATGCAGTACCAGTGAACCTGGGTCGAGAGATAGGGTATTCTATAGTCAGCTTTTTAAACAAATATTACGAAACCCAAGAAAAGCCTGCTGAGCTATTGGAAGAAGCTCATGTAGGATAAATCAATGCAACTTCATTCACGTTTGGAATTTTTCTTGAATCTCTTTCGTTAATGCAGCTATGGTGTTTTGAAGCACACCCCTACCGTCAACTTCAAGTGCTACATCGCCAAAGGCATTGATTAACTCAAAATAAAAATCTTCCTTCCCTGTCAGTCTGTGCCAAAAATCCTTACCAACATAGACTGGGTATTTTTCAGAAATTTTTTTATAGTGAGAGCTCAAATCTTCCTCCGTTCCATATATAACCCCTACGATTAGATCGTTAATTCCAACATTCAGGTTATTGGTTCTCGCAAGGTTTCTAACCCCGTTGAAATGATTAAATATAGTGGTAACATCATCATAGTTAATCGTGTTAGGACCTGCTTTAAGTTGACAATACTTTTTCCTCTCATCCACAGCGTCTATAAATTCAATGTCAATCCCCTCCGTAGTAGAGCCTATAGCATCAGACAGGGCACTTGTTAACATTTGAATTTTCATCCCAAATGATGTGGTAATTGACGATCCCAATACCCTAGGCAGAACTAAGGCTTTCGCAATGCTTTCCGGATTATCATTACCCTCTAAAAAATTAGCCAAATACTTGAACAGAAACGGATTTACATTATATTCGGATAGATTGCCAGCTTTAACGCAACCCCTTTCAATATGAGTTTGAACGATTTCTTCACGAAAAAATCGTTTGGCTTTTTCTAACAATTCATCCCTATCAACTTTACCCATAAGCGGTTTACTTTTAAAAGAACAAGGCAAAGTTAAGAAAACTATTTATAAAAGCGTGAATCCGAGTACTATTTGATGTTTTTTGAAGATTAAGAAGAATTGTCGACTTTTTTATTTAAGTTTGCGCTTTAAAAAAATGTTTGAAGCAATTTTACATTTAATTCGCGTTTTAATAAATGCTTGAGAAATATTTCACTTAACTTTCGCGAGTTTAGATTTGAAAGCAAGAGAGACTCAAACAGAAACGTTAAGATTTTCTATAACCCTATAACGAAAAGTATTCAATGTTCAAAAGTCACCCTAAAGGTTTATTGGCCGCCGCCCTATCGAATATGGGCGAACGTTTTGGCTACTACATCATGAACGCCGTACTGGTACTGTTCTTATGTTCTAAGTTCGGGTTGAGCGAACCCCAAAGCGGCTTAATCTACGCTATTTTCTATACCCTGATCTACGTGCTGAGCCTGCCGGGCGGGTACATTGCCGACAAGAGGCAGGATTACAAGGGAGTGATCACCTCGGGGCTGTTCATCATGGCCATCGGGTACGCGTTGCTTGCGATACCCATTACCAGCACCTCCACGAACCTCGCTTGGCTGCTGCCGTTCACCTGTGTTTCACTGTTAATTATCGCGCTGGGAAACGGGTTTTTCAAAGGCAACCTGCAAGCTATCGTTGGTCAGATGTACGACGACTTTGAGGCAGAAGCCGCGAAAAAGGGTCCCGAAGCGCTTAAAGAGGCGCAAGACAAAAGAGACGCGGGCTTTCAGATTTTCTACGTCTTTATCAACATCGGTGCCCTGGCTGCCCCGTTTATCGCTCCCTTGCTTCGGAGCTGGTGGCTGGGCATGAACGATTTAACGTACAATGCTGCCCTCCCCGAACTTTGCCACAAGTTCATCAACAGTGGCGGCAACCTGGTAGGACAAGATATGTTGAATATCACCAGCCTGGTCAAAGAGGTGGGTGGCACGGTGGTGAACATGGAGTTCTGCCAAAGCTACTTGCAGATATTCAATGAAGGAATCCACTACTCGTTCATTGCATCGGTACTGATGATGCTGGTATCGGCAACTATCTTCCTGGTATCCAAGAAGCAATTTCCAACCCCGGTTAAAAAGGCGGATGCCGAAGTGGTTCAATACACGGCAGAAGAGAAAGCCGCCATGGCTAAAGAGATCAAGCAACGTATGTACGCGCTTTTCGCGGTATTGGGGGTGGTGGTATTCTTCTGGTTCTCGTTCCACCAAAACGGGCAGTCACTCTCGTTCTTCGCACGCGACTTCGTGGTAACGGCAACCATTCCACCCGAAATATGGCAGGCGGTAAACCCGTTTTTCGTGATCACCCTGACCCCGATTATCATCGCCCTTTTTGCTTTCCTGGCAAGAAGGGGGAAGAAAGTCTCCACGCCGCGTAAAATTGCCATCGGTATGGGCATTGCCGCCCTGGCGTACATCTTCCTGATGATCTATTCGGGGCAAAAGGGATATCCTTCGGCCTTGGATTTCAAGTCACTGGATGTAGGCGTTCAGAACGCCATGAAAGCTGGCCCGTGGGTACTTATAGTTACTTACTTCTTCCTTACCGTGGCCGAACTGTTTATCTCCCCGCTGGGCATATCTTTCGTGACAAAAGTGGCACCGAAACACCTGCTGGGACTTTGCCAGGGACTCTGGCTGGGCGCCACCGCGCTGGGTAACCTCTTGATATGGATTGGCCCGCTCATGTACAACGCGATGCCGCTGTGGCAGTGCTGGCTGGTATTCGCCGTGGTATGCTTCATCTCTATGGGGGTTATGTTCGGTATGGTAAAGTGGCTGGAGAGAATCACCGGTGATGACTAACCGTTAACAATGTGCAACGAAACCCAATAAAACAAAACTTGCTTTGGGCTAACAAAGTGAGAAAGAGGAACAACCCTTTTTCTCACTTTTTTTATCGCATCACCCTACTAAGCAAGAATATCAACGATTTAAATCCAATTGATGCACGTTATTATTCGGTATCAGCACATTCCCCAACATCCACCAATACAAAAGTTTTCATTAACTTTGCTTGCCTGCATATGTAGCATGCTCAAAAATCAGTCAAACAACTATGAACTCATCCCTGCTCCCTTTCGTACACCTGCATGTACACTCCCAATACTCCACGCTAGATGGCCAGGCAAGCATCGAGGGCCTGATCGACAAAGCCTGGTCGGATGGCATGAGGGCCATCGCGCTCACCGACCATGGGGCCATGTACGGGATCAAGAAGTTTTACAACTACGCGAAGCAGAAAAATGCGCCTTTCCACGCGGAGATAAAGCGACTTGCAAAAGAGATAGAGGCGCTGGAAGGTAATGGGGAGGCGGAAGAGAAGGTGGCCCCGCTAAAGGAACAACTGAAAGGTGAACAAGGAAAAATCTTTAAACCGATACTGGGGTGCGAATGCTACGTGGCGCGAAACGACCGTTTCACGAAGACTGACAAAGAAGATGGCGGCGGCTGGCACCTTATCGTGCTGGCTAAAAACCTGCAAGGATACAAGAACTTGATCAAAATGGTATCGAAAAGCTGGACCGAGGGGCACTACTACCGCCCCCGGATCGACAAAGAGTTGCTGGAGCAGTACCGGGAAGGACTCATCATATCGAGTGCCTGTCTCGGGGGCGAAATTCCCCAGAAAATACTTAACAACCAAATCGAAGATGCCGAGGAGACCGTGCACTGGTACAAGGAGCTGTTCGGTGATGATTTCTACCTGGAACTACAGCGCCATCAAACAGACCGGCCAGACGCCGACACCACCACCTACGCCAAACAGGTGATGGTGAACAGAGAGCTGATAAGAATGGCCGAAAAATATAACGTCAAGTTGATCGCGACCAACGATGTCCATTTCGAGAACGAAGAGGACGCCGATGCGCACGACCGGTTGATATGCCTCAGCACCAGTAGAGACCTGGATGACCCCGATCGGATGCGCTACACGAAACAGGAGTGGCTAAAAACCACGGCGGAGATGAATCGCGTCTTCGCGGATATCCCAGAAGCGCTCACCAATACCCTCGAGATAGCCGATAAGGTAGAATTTTACTCCATTGACCAGCCGCCCCTGATGCCGTTTTACCCCATCGACCCCAAATTTGGAACCGAAGAAGGGTACAGACTGCAATTCAGCGAGCAGGACTTGATCGAAGAGTTCGGGGAGAAAACGTTCCACCGACTGGGCGATTACGATAAGGTGTTGCGTGTCAAGCTTGAGGCCGACTACCTGAAGCACCTGACCATACTGGGGGCCGAAAAAAGATATGGGGTTCCCCTTACGAACGAGATCTTGGAGCGGCTACAATTTGAGCTGGATACCATAAAAAACATGGGATACCCCGGGTACTTCCTGATCGTGCAAGACCTGATAAACGCCGCCCGCGAGATGGATGTGGCCGTTGGTCCCGGCAGGGGATCCGCGGCTGGTTCAGCCGTAGCTTACTGCCTTCGGATTACCGATATAGACCCCTTGAAATACAACCTGCTGTTCGAGCGCTTCCTCAACCCCGACCGTATCTCGATGCCCGATATTGATATCGACTTCGATGACGAGGGAAGGGGTAAGGTGCTGCGCTGGGTGACTCAAAAGTACGGGAGCGAAAAGGTGGCACACATCATCACCTACGGCACCATGGCCGCCAAATCGTCCATACGTGACGTGGCACGGGTACATAAGCTACCCCTTGCCGAATCGGACCGATTGGCCAAGCTGGTACCCGACCGGGCGCCCGATGGGAAAAGGATCACGCTGAAAGAGGCGATAGAGCTGGTACCTGAGCTGAAAGAGGCGGCCAACAGCAGCGACCCCCTGGTGCGGGACACCTTGCGCTTCGCCGACATGTTGGAGGGAAACGTGCGTAGCACCGGCGTACACGCGTGCGGGGTAATCATCGGGCAGAGCGACATCTCGGATGTAGTACCCATCAGTACCGCGGAGGACAAGGAGACCAAGGAGAGGCTGCTGGTCACCCAGTACGAAGGATCGGCCATCGAGGAGACGGGGTTGATCAAGATGGACTTCCTGGGACTCAAGACGCTCTCTATCATCAAAGATGCGCTGGTCAACGTGGAGATCAACCGGGGTGTCAAAATCGATATCGACACCATCGATATGGAAGACGAGAAGACCTACCGCCTCTACTGCAACGGGCAAACCACCGGTACTTTCCAGTTCGAGTCGGCCGGCATGCAGAAATACCTCAAGGAGCTACAGCCAAGCAAGTTCGAGGACCTGATCGCGATGAACGCGCTATACCGTCCCGGGCCTATGGACTACATCCCATCGTTCATCGCGCGCAAGCATGGTAAAGAGCCCATCAGCTACGATATCCCCATCATGGAGAAGCATCTGAGCGAAACCTACGGCATCACCGTGTATCAAGAGCAGGTGATGTTGCTCGCGAGGCTGCTGGCGAATTTCTCGAGGGGCGAATCGGACACGCTGCGCAAGGCCATGGGCAAGAAGAGGTCGGAAGAGATGGTGCCGCTAAAGAAAAAATTCTTGAAGGGGGGGATGAAGAACGGGTACGACGAGAAGGTACTGAACAAGATATGGGCCGACTGGGAGAAATTCGCGCAGTACGCGTTTAACAAGTCGCACGCCACCTGCTACTCGTGGGTCGCCTACCAAACCGCCTGGCTAAAGGCCAACTACCCATCGGAGTACATGGCCGCGGTGCTCTCCAACAACCTCAACAACATCACCGAGATCACCAAATTCATGGATGAGTGCAAAGCAATGGGAATCAACGTGCTAAGTCCCGACGTAAACGAGTCGCTCTTGAAGTTCTCGGTCAACCCTAAGGGCGATATCCGCTTCGGGATGGCCGGTATAAAAAACATGGGACAAGCGGCCGTCACCGAAATTGTCGACGAGCGATCCAAAAACGGTCCGTTCAAGGATGTCTTTGACTTCGTGGAGCGGGTAAACCTGTCCATTTGCACCAAAAAGAATATCGAGGCATTGGCGTTGGCCGGCGCGTTCGACTCCCTACCAGGTATTAGCCGGGAGCAGTTCTTCGCGACAGACAACAAGGGAGAGCTGTTCCTCGACACGCTCATCCGTTACGGCAACATGTTCCAACAAGACAAGATGGAGTCGATGGCCTCCCTGTTCGGCGATGACTTCTCGAACCATATCGCGCAACCCAAGCCCCCACATGCCGAACGGTGGTCTGACCTTGAAAGGCTGAACAAAGAGCGGGAGCTGATTGGCATCTACCTGTCGGCCCATCCACTGGACGAGTATGGCTTTATCCTCAAGCACGTATGCAACACCGACTCGCTGAAGCTACAAGACCTAGCCCCCCTGAATGGCAAAAGGATCTCCTTCGGGGGTATCGTCACCACGGTACGTGAGGGGCAAACCCAACGGGGATCCCCCTATACCATCTTCAAGGTAGAGGACTACATGGGCAGCTACGAACTGGCCCTGTTCGGGGAAGATAGCGTGAACTACGGCAAATTCGCCCGCCCGGGGTTATCGATCTACGTGGAGGGGAACGTGCAACCCAAGCGATACCGAAAAGATGAGTTAGAGATGAAGGTATCCTCGATCAGGCTCCTATCGGAAGCGAAGGAGCAGCTGGTCACGAAAATCACCCTGCGTGTACCTCTATCCGAGCTGAACGACAGCACCGTGACCGAATTATCCAACCTGGTGAAAAACAATTCCGGCCATTCGTTGTTATATTTCCACGTCGTGGATGAGAAGGGCGGCACAAGTGTCAACCTCTTCGCGAGACAAGAGAGGGTACTGGTAGATAAGCGCTTCATCGACCACTTGACAAACTACTTACAAATGGATTTCACCATTAACTAATCATAAAAAACAATAGCGTATGACACTGCAAATTACAGATGCGACCTTAGACGAGGTGTTACAGACTGACAAGCTGGTACTGATTGACTTCTGGGCGGAATGGTGCGGCCCCTGCAAAATGATTGGCCCCATCATCGATGAGATAGGGAAAGAGTACCAAGACAAGGTGGTGGTAGGCAAGGTGGACGTGGATAATAATGACGAGACCACGGCCAAGTACCGTATCCGCAACATACCTACCGTCCTTTT